>NZ_CP030842.1 GCF_003330725.1 Acidisarcina polymorpha
TTTGGATGCTACTCGACCGCTTTTCAATGCCTTACGAGTGGGCGGAAGATTATTGATTGTAAAGCCTTCGCGCTCGGCTAAACGCTCTATCTGAACAGGAGATGGTGCCTGTTGAGGTACCATCACTTGCTTCGGCGCAAACACATCCAAATCACCTGCGAGGTCCTTAAAGGTATTTGTGATTGTCATGCGACAGCCTCCATCTGTTTACGCAAAATTTGAACCATTTCTGCAGTCAATGAGACAGCGTTCTGTTGAGCGGCTTCGAGCCCGTTTGTCTCCTTCGGATTCAGTTCGCTCAGTGAGCGTTTGTACGCAAAGATATGAGAGAACGCGGTTCTTTCGTTCAGGCTTGAGACGAAGCGAGGAACTCCGGCGGCCTCAATATTGAGACGTATTTCCTTCTCTTCTCGGGTGGTGATGATTGGGCTTGTTCTCATGAAGACAATCGCATGGGGTATCTTGCGCTTGAAAAGATTTTCTTGGGAACGCAGTAGACCAATTGCCCTGGTCGCCACCTCGGCATCAGCAGTTTTCGCCTGCATTGGGATCAACACCAGGTCAGCCCTCGACATTGCGGCAACCATCTCCTGGTTTGCGGTTCCCTGAACGTCAATGAAGACGAACTGAAACTGCGACTGTAGCCGGTCAATCAACAACGGAAGATCTTCCGCTTGTGAGGGTGTCACTACAATCTCTCGAAACTTGCTCTCGCCTTCAGCCCAACGGGCTAAAGTCCTCTGAGGATCGGCGTCGATGACTCTCACAGTGGCACCCTGAGCTGCCAACGTTGTTCCAAGGATGATCGATGTTGTGGATTTCCCACTTCCACCTTTAGGGTTCGCTGCAACAATGACTGGCATGTGTCCCTTCCTTGATCTCTACACAATCTATTACGGAATACCTTACGTAACGCCTTACAAAGTGCAGTACGTAGTCAATTACGTAATAGCTTTCATACTCGTAATATGTTACACGGTGGCAACTTGTCACCCAAACATAATACATTACGCATGACATTTCGAGCTACAGCTTCGAAACGTATTACGAAATGGATCACGCAATGAGTTACACGAACCTTAAGCGTAACTTCTTTACAAACAAGTACGCCTACACCACCGGAGCGACCCGGAGATCGTAACAGCCCGCGCGGGGAAGTGGCATATTCCAGTCAACCTCCGTCTCATGATGGCTATGGGCCTCCGATCAAGAAACGTGAATGTTGTTCGGATATTTGATACGTACCGGGTAGTGAGGTAACTTCGTCGCACCTCGTATGCAAGGTTTGACGCTATGTACCTGGAATCTCAAATACCGGACAAGTACTCACTAGCTGCTTGATGCTGCGCACCGATGTATCTAAATCGTTACTGCTGAAACAGCCCGTGCTTTATCCGACTCTATTCGCGAAATGGTATCTGAAATGGTATCTTTAGCTACCGGGTACCCATATATCGGGTAGCCACGGTAGCTATATGGAAGCTAAGTCCCAATTTTCGCTTCAAGCAAAGGCGGGGTAGGGAATACTACCGCGCGCCAGATTCGAGACAATCTGATCGGAAACGCGTTCAAGCACCGAGGTACACGCACATGTCTAATACTCGCCCCCCGATAAAATCTGATTTTATGGCTGGCTTTGATGAACTTTCCCCGCGCCCTGAGAAGGACGAAGAAACAACCCCGGCGCTACTGTCCGCAGGACCAGAACTCAGCTCCAACACCCGCGTCAGCAGCAACCAGAAGCTCACGCGTCGAATCGACGGGCGTAAGCTCCGTAGTCGGGGCGCCAATATTCAGATGAATATCAAAGTGACCGCCGAGGAGAAGGAAATGATACTGAGAGAAGCGTCCAAACACATCCAAGATTTATCGACCGGCATTAAGAACATAGGCGAATTCGTAGTCCGCGCCGTGGAAAACTACAGGGCAACGGAACGGTGCTGAGAAAACTGTGCCTGCGTTGGTTTTCCAACCGACTGCGGGGAATTTGGACATGTGCCTCGTTCGCGACCTTAAACATGAATTATTCGCAGTCGGCTGGAAATCTCGGCGGCAAGTGAGCACTCAAGCAGCCCAAACCAGGGTACAACTACGAACGTTTCATTGAACTTCCAACCGACTGCGGAAATGACGTCCGGAGAACCGCCGCCGGATCAGCAAAGGCACTATGAAGATCGATATGCGGCAACTCGAAGGCTTTGTATGAGGGTCCCTAGCAAAGCAATCAATGCAGTAGTGTTACACCGCAGTCGGCTGGAAATCTTGGCGGTAAGTGAGCACTCAAGCGGCCCAAAGCAGGGTACAACTACGAACGTTTCATCGAACTTCCAACCGACTGCGGAAATGATGTCCGGAGAACCGCCGATAGCAGTACGGAAGCCCCCTTGCAGACCGATACGCGTCAACTCGAAATATTTAGTGGGGTTCCGCGCAAAATGGACGAGTCTTAGACCGCAGTCGGCTGAAGCCCATTCAGTTCTTACGACTAATTTAGCTAACCGCAGTTGATTGGAAGATGACCCGCAGCTGGCTTGAAAAACTACCGCAGCTGTTTGGAAACACACCCGCAGTCGGCAAGAAAGTTGATCCGCAGCTGGTTGGATCTGAATCCGCAGTCAGCTGGAAATTATCCCGCAGTGCATTGGAAAAATTATGTTCTTAAGTCTCATTTCTCTTTGCATTTACGATTCTCTAAAGCTCTTAAGCTGCTTTACAGTTTTGTATATTCAATGGAAATTACAGGCATCAGCAACGCAACTTGGGCAAAGACCAATATGACACAGCGCTCTAAGCAAATCGCGGCCACAATCATGACGATGCCTGATGCTGTTGATCTAATCAGGTTTGAAAAAACCTATTACAGATAGGATTTTTTGGCGCACATGAACGTCGTGGAAAACTCGTCTCTAGTCGCCGAATTGAACAAATGGTTAATCGCGACGGCAAAAAGATCAGAGTTTCCGCTGAGTTTCGTTCCTCCGAGACGCTAGGACTTCCATCGACATCCGATCGGGACAAGTACATGGCGTTCATGAAGCTCGCGATGGAAACAAAGCTCAAGATGGGCGTGATAAACAATCCTATTAGGTTTTCCGGCTACAGTCTGCTGAACATATTGGGACAGTGCGATTCCGGAGAAAACTATGAGGCGCTAAACAGCTGGGGCATGCGAATGGCCGACACTACAATCACCTCAGAGCAGGTGATTTATTCGTCGGTCCGGAAGCGCTATATGAACAAAACTGTTCATGTATTTCGTAGTTTTACTCGCCTGGGCACCAGCGGACTAAATAATTTTGGTCGAGCCGATATGTTCGAGGTAGAGCTTGAAGATTGGCTCCTCGAGAACCTTAACGAGTCTTTTGTCGTACCCGAAGACTTCAATATGTACCGCAAACTGGTTCGACCTACGGCAAAAGGCATTTTTGTCTATTTGTATTTGTGGTTCTACGCCAGCCAGGGTAGACAAGTAGAGAAGGATTATGCGGAGCTCTGTGCTCTACTAAACATCCGTACCTACGACCACGTCTCCAAAATTCGAGAGACAATCGGACTGTCGCTTACAGACTTAGTGAACATAGGATATTTGAGGAGTTGGGATGTCAGACCCATGATGTCTAAATCTGGGTATAAGTTGATTCTGACTCCGGGAAGAGCAATGAAGGATGTCCTCCTCCTCACTCAACGAAAACAGCTCGCTCTCGTGGGGCAAACTGATATGCCACTGTCCGATTCACGTGAAAGTGCCATGGCTGCTTTGATCGAAAAAGGAGTCAGCCCCACGAAGGCAAAGGATCTCGCCGGAAGACTTGAGCCCTCCGCCTTGCTTGACAGAATCGAATTTGTTAGCCACCAAGTTGAATCCGATACCAGGAAGAACATCAAGAATCCAGCCGGCTACCTCATTAGCTTTCTTGAAAGTGACCAACTTGTTCCTAGTAACTTTCAGACCTCGAGGCAAAGAGTGGAACTCCAAGCCAAAAAAGCGCACGAAGATTCCCTACGGGCGCGCAACACTGCTAATGCTCTCAAGCAGTTGCACTTGCAAGAGGAATATGAAGCGTGGAAGCGCGTCGAAGCAGATAGCGTAATTGCACAGAGATTTCCCAAAGCTGCTTTGGTCGAAAAACTGAAAGGCGTTTCCAGCCAACTGCGGAGGGAACCAACAGTCGCATCATTCCTTGACAGATTATCCCAGGAACAAAGGCGCCGCGAACTCATGAAGCACCTCCGTAATGAAGTGATCAGGGAGCTCGATTGGCCGTCTTTTGAAGAGTGGCAGCGCGCTGATCCTCAAAGGAGGCTTTTTCAAATGGGTGACGACTGAACTCTCTTCTATTCTGCGGGACTAGTGAAGCCTAATCCGCGTCGCAAGAAGCTTTACGTCTTTCAGCATGCGACTTTCCATCCAACTGCGGAAAGGCATCAATTAATACATTTCAGGCTACCCTTGATGAAAGAACCTGCGGATACGAAGTCCGGGTACGAAGTATCCAGTACAACCGGATCGCAAGCTTACTTCACCGTCGCCACCTTGGCAACGGTGAAGTGTTTTTGATGACAGCGGTGCAAATACGCAGAGCTCCTCGGCCGCCTCGAAGCCTCGAACGATCCCCGGTTGAACCCGCCCCGGAAGAGCTCGCCGCACGTCAGGCCGCGCAAGCCGATCTGGAGTACCTCAGAAACTAGCAGCCCTCCCCGCCCGGGCTTTCCAGCGCTATTTTCGATCTTGACTTCCGGCCCCGCGAAAGCCATCAAAAATAGGGCAGGGAAGCGGTGGGTCAAAACTTCCCCTTTGTGGGACTCCGGTAGCCTTCTATCTGGAGTTTCCAAATCGCCGTTTTTCGTTCGCTATCTGATATACAGACGTAGTGCCCGCTCTTTCAAAGTTCGCGACAAGCGCCGGTTTCTCATTGCCGCGTCACAAAAGCTTGCCGAATCGGAATTTGTTTCGTTCGAGGGTGATCTCAACTGATGGGGCACAAGCAGAATAAGACGTGGGTCGCAATCCTTTCATTCTCGCTGTTCGTGTTTATAGCTTTCGACTGCTTGCTGATATACCTATCGGCTAGCGGCAACCTAGGGCCTCCAAGCAGAACTGTCATACACATTCTCATATTTTTATGGGGCACTTGGGCCGCATTCAGGGCGTTAAGGCGACGGATGACAACAAGGCCCTCTGCAGGCTCAAATTGACCATTGCTAAAGTGTGGGACATCAACACCCGCAAAGTCAGGTTATCGGAAAGAGCGAACTCGGAAAGGCTGGCCTTCGTTCTGTTATTTAGCTTGCACGGGCTCGGCGTACATTTAGAACAATGGCTTCGCCCTTCATCAACGTAATAAGAGAGCTAATTCATCAGAATGATGCAAAAGGTAGATTCCGATCTTCCGGGCTACACCGAGTTCATCGAATACCTTAATCGAAGGGGCCAGAGCACAACTCGGCGGGACTTTCTTCAGGGACATCCCGCTCGGCATGAATGAGAGTAAGCGGATCCGTGCAGTTGGCTTACTTCTTGAGCATGCGCAATCGGCTTTTCCCGACGACGCTGCATCTGTTCGAGCTCTTTAGCCGGTGCAACGGCCGCTCCAAATGCAGAAATCCCAGTCGAGTTGTGGGGAGAGGCTGAATCGATACCCTGGACGACATCGATGGTGCAATCATACTAGGCGAATTTAGGCAAATGTGAAAAGTACGTTTCACAATAGACGGTGGCCTCCAGATTGGAAGCAACCCCCTCGCCACCCCCCGATTACGACTCCTGGCGGCCTATAAATTCCGGGAGAGTGAAAACCTTCTTTTTTCGCTCTTCCTCCGCTTGACGATACAACTCCGCATCCCCCCGAGCCTTGGCCCGAATGCTTTCCCGCTGGGCTCGCCAGTCCATACTTTCTTGCACAACGTGCCCTTCGATTCGCGAAACAATTGGTGCTGCTTGAGAATCAGCCGCAAGAGAGACAGGGAGGGGGAGTGAGGTTCTCGCTTCTACTTTTTCCGAGCTGCGCGCGAATAGCAAGTGAGTCATTCTCGTGAATTGGGTATATCGGCCGCGATACCCGCAGTTGACCAGTTCCATCCAGATTTCCTTCCACGTCAGGCCTAGTGCGCGCACAGCCGACAACTGAGGTGCCAACCCCTTGAGGGGACGAGCGCTGGTCCACTGTGCTCCGCTCCGGCTACGGTGGCAAACGAGATAAGTATGTTTTTCTAAGTTTAAGTATGCCAAAGTCTGATTATGTCTGCTCAAGTCTGATTATGTCTTAATGGCTACTTTTCGCGGCTTCTTGCCGCGGCGAGGTAGGGCTCTTTGAGCCTTCGTCTTTAAGGATAGAGAGGTAGTGTTAAGGATAGAGAGGTAGTGGAACATAAAGCCGCTGCCGCTCAAATTGTCTTTATCCTCTCCATCCTTCGCTTTCTGAAGTACTTGTATGCGCCGCTAGCGCCGAGTTCTGACGATCCTCGTGCCGCTCACTTGAAAAGTACTATGTACAACGCTTACAGTCTTGTCATGGCGAAAAACAACCAACCATAGTGGTCTGCGCTATGCTCCGTATCTCTGGTCGAGATCCTCGCCAGCGTGTAAAAAGTGGAACAAAAGCTGAGACGAGTAAAAGCGCCAACAGAACCGGTCGCGCGTCGTATGGTTGACGCCAGCAAGGTTGTCCCGAATCACGCGAAATCCTGATCCGCATCTTTCGAGAACGATGACCGCCGAGAGTACCGTCTTTCGTCAAGAGCAGCGCGAAATCACCAAAGGCGACCGCGTCCAGTTCACCCGCACGGACGCCGAGTTGGCATCCGCAGAGGCGAACTGGGGACGGCGGTTACGGCGATCGACCCGAGCAATCTCGAAGTACGGCTCGACAAAGGTTCGCTCGCGAAGCTCACCGCCGACCAGGCCCGCCACATCGAACATGGCTACGCAATCGAGAGCGTTAAGGCCGGAGCTCCGGAGCGAGTACTCTTCACTCACGACACCGCGCCGGGCGACCGGGAGATCGCCGTGCTCTCCCGAAAAGGCCGCGAGGTCAATCTCTACATCTCCGATAGCCCAGCGGTCAGGAACCAGGAAACCCAAGTCCGGGAATCACCAAGACACCCCCAGCCCGCATAAGGTCGGCTTGGGTTCGCATACTGCGGATTAGCAGAGCAGCGATGAACAGATCGGAAAAGGCACTTTGCTCATGCAGAACGCGGATCATCTCCTCTCTTTCCACCTCGAGTGCGATACACGCGGTGACAGCTGTCGCGGTCGCCGGATGCGGCCCGGCGACCGCCGCAATGCACGCGTCTCCGATGAAGTCGCCAGCCGTAAAAATGGTGATTGTGGCTTCTTTTCCTGCTGCGGAAACAACCGTGAGCTTGGCCCGGCCCTGCTGAAGGTAAAAGATCGAATCGCAGCGGCTTCCCTGCGAAAACAAGACATGGCCTTCCATGAATCGCACAATCTTGCGGCCGACTCCGGCAGTGGCAAGGTAGGCTTCGGGGTCAAATGCAGTTTGGGCCGGATTCTTCATGAATCCCTTCCACACCCTCTCTCACGGTGTACCTCGCAAGCTTAGACTATGTCGGGTAGGAAACAAAGCTCTTACGGCCGCTAAACTAAGGAAGGTACAGTAGTCCTGGTCTCTAGTTCATGCCTCACTTTGGGTTGTTGATGGGGATCACAGTCGCCAGGTTGGTCCGGGAAGTGCTGTCGCGCATGAGGCGTTCAGACGTAAGCTTTGGCTCTTCTACGTGCCGGAACCTCGAAGACCTGGGGCATGGTTGCGCTTGAGTACGGCGAGAAGACCCGGCCAGCAATCGGCCCAGTTACCTAGAGAAGCTGGCCCCTCCCGTCGGGTTGCGGCGCAACGCCGCTTACCCAATAGGGTTAAAAGGCCCTAATCACATCAATTAAACCGCCAAACCGGCAAAACACATGCAGACCCGAAGCGATCACTGCGCATCACAAGTGGGCAATTCGAGGCTCCACGTGAGTTTTGGATTGAACCCGGAGGTTCGAAATGCGCTCCCATTTTGGCGCCGCCACGGCGCTTTGCCTGTCGGCTGTCTGCCTAGGACTACTCTCCTGTAGCGGCTCTTCCCATCCCACAACTCCACCTCCGGTTACACCTGCAACTCCCGATTTTTCCTTGGCCGCCACGCCGGCAACGGTGACGTTGACCTCTGGCGCAACGGGGACGGCGATTAGTGTCGCCGCCGCTGCGCTGAACGGCTTCACCGGGCCAGTGGCGGTAACCGCTTCGGGACTTCCTGCGGGCGTGACATTCACGCCTGCGACAGTGAGCTTGACTCCCGGTGCGGCCCAGACCATGACGCTCACGGCAGCCTCGACCGCAGGGGCCGGCGCAGCGACCATTACCTTGACCGGCACATCGGGGACGCTCAGCCATACTGCAGCAATCGCCCTCACTGTCGCGGCGCCCCCGCCGGACTTCGCGCTCACCGTCTCGCCGGCTACGCTGAGCCTGACTGCTGGAGGCGCAGGCGCCCAGGTGAGCGTTCTGGCTACTCCTGCGAACTCATTCACCGGCGCGGTCACTGTGGCCATAACGGGCCTGCCAACCGGTGTAACGGCCAATCCTGCATCGTTGACTCTTACCCCGGGAACCGCACAGAGTGTCACGCTGACGGCCGCCGCTGCGACTGCCGCGGGCGCTGCGACCGTCACCTTCACTGGCACCTCCGGCACTCTAAGCCACCCCGCCACCCTAGCCCTGACCGTACAGGCCGCCGTTCTGACAAATGCTCCGGACGTTCCGACCTATCACTATGACAATGCTCGCGATGGATTGAATGCCAGCGAGACCATCCTCAACCTGACCAACGTGAACGCAACCCAGTTCGGCAAAATCGGCTTTGACACGGTAGATGGCAAGGTTGACGCAGAGCCGCTCTACATCGCCAACATTACGGTTGGTGGCGCGCTGAGGAACGTTCTCTACGTCGCCACTGAGCACGACAGCGTCTACGCCTTCGACGCCGATACCGGGGCGCAGCTTTGGATGACTTCAATCCTGGGTAATGGCGAGACGACCAGCGATGACCACGGCTGCGACCAGATCACCCCGGAGATCGGTATTACCTCAACTCCAGTGATCGATCGTAAACAGGGACCGAACGGCACCTTGTTCACCGTTGGCATGACCAAGGACGCTAGTGGCGCATATCACCACCGGCTGCATGCTCTCGATTTGACCACCGGGACAGAGATTAGCGGGAGTCCTACCGAGATTACCGGCACTTACCCCGGCACCGGCGCCAACTCTCAGGGCGGCAATGTGGTCTTCGATCCTGCGCAATATGCCGAGCGGGCGGCGCTCTTGCTGCTCAATGGAAATATTTACCTGGCATGGACCTCGCATTGCGACGTTCAGCCTTACACCGGTTGGATCATGGGATACAGCGAATCGACCCTCCAACAAACTCAGATCCTGAATGTCACCCCGAACGGATCGGAAGGCTCCATCTGGATGAGTGGAGACGGATTGGCCGCCGATAGCAGCGGCAATATCTACTTCCTCGACGCCAACGGCACCTTCGACACTACCTTGACCAGCGGCGGCCTCCCGTCCGGCGGCGACTATGGCAACGCCATCATCAAGCTATCTACCTCGGGAACGCTTGCAGTTACCGACTACTTCAATGAATACAACACGGTGATGGAGAGCGGTGCAGACACGGATCTGGGTTCAGGCGGCGAGATCCTTTTGCCCGATCTGACCGACGCCACCGGAACTGTTCACCACCTGATCGTCGGGGCCGGCAAGGACATGAATATCTACCTCGCCGACCGCGACAATATGGGCAAATACAACAGCACTGGCGACAGCAACATCTATCAACAGGTTAGTGGTCAACTCACCGGTAAGGTCTTCTCAACCCCGGCATACTTCAACAACACAATCTATTACGCGGCGATAGCAGACACCTTGAAAGCATTCCCGCTGACGAACGCGCAACTAGCGGCCGCTCCTTCGAGTCAATCTCCTACCCCGTTCCCCTACCCTGGCGCGACACCCGGAATTTCGGCGAACGGCACAACCAACGGCATTGTATGGGCCCTCGAATCGACTCTCACTTCTCCCGGGGTACTGCATGCCTATGATGCCACCAACCTGACGAGTGAGCTCTACAACAGCAATCAGGCTTCCGGTGGCCGTGACGCGTTTGGGGACGGTAATAAATTCGTCACTCCTCTGATCGTGAATGGCAAGGTCTACGTCGGCACGCAAACCGGGGTTGCGGTCTTTGGATTGATCCCGAGTAGCTAAGTATCACGCTGAAATACGCCAGAGTTGAATTGAATGCTTGAGCTAACGTCGGTGCAAGCTGCCAACAGCAGATGAGGGCGGAGCCTCTACATCATTCGCAAAGCTTAAGTTGGGCGATCTTGAGAATATTGCTTTTGGGTCACGAAGTCTTTCAAATTCTCGATTAGGGACCTTAAGAATGAAACACTCTCAACGGAACGCCACCTATACGTTGAGCTACAGGCTGGTTTGGTTAATCCCCAATTCCAGTAGCATAGGCAGCGGCAGATTTCGATGCGTCAGCCGGCAGTGCCTGTAATTGAACTCTGTAAATTTAGTAAAAGTACGAAGCTGTCTGCTTGCTGGCGATCAACGATCACTATGCCATTACCAAACTGCGCTCGCCAGCTCGCTCGACCAAATCGGGCCGCCCTCATAAAGCGGCCCATCGACCCGGATGACGGTGGGAACCACTCCGCGTGTCACCCAAACATGGAAGTCTGGTGGCTGTTGTCCAATCATGGGAGCGACAGCTCCGGTGACACCGCCCAGCTTAACCTTAATCACGTACTTCGTCGTTGTCTGAAAGAGGGTGCCAACCCTAAATTTATCTTCGCCTTCTGTTGAGATGGTTAGCTTCACGATTCTCGGTTTTGATGAGATGGCCAAGTAAGGCATCTCAACTTCCTGAGTGTTAGGCGGCAGGTTCCTCATCGAGGTAAGAACAAGACCATTCGACAAATCGTTGGGTAGATCCATGTGCTTTGTCTCCGCAGGTTTGCTCCCCTCCTGGATGATGACCTGCTGCGCCGTGGCATCGATCGTAGCGGTGTAAGGATGGGGAAACGACGGACCTTTTTTTGTGTGCCGATCCTGCACGAGGCGGAAGCTCCCGTCTTGCAGAAAAACCGTCGTCTCGTCATCAACCGATCCATCTCTGAAGTGGTAGACAATTCGTGAGGTAATCCGCTTCCCCCTAACTGTTTGAGTCAGTTCCCCAGAGGCGATAATTGTCCTTTTCACATCGCGTAAAACCAGGTACCCGTGAGAAAAACCCTCCGGAATTCGAACACTTATACTGTGTCCGCTAAGCCGGGTTGGATAAGCCAGCATCACGAACACGATGATCCGGGCTGAAGTCCGCCAAAGTGGACCTGGAATGAGCATTCCTTCCATGACATCTCCGCTGTTTGGGGCACTACCAGAAGGATCTCCACTAAGGATCCGCTTTGTTGTCTCACCATTTCGTTGCAGACTGGTACTATCGGTTAACTGCTTAGGCCGTGGTGTGATAATCCGCCCAGGCCCTGCTGCAGCTTGGCCGCAGCCTCTTTGGCAGAGACCATCTTTGACGGATCCCCGCTTCTCGATGCCAGGAGCCAGGCCGCGGCTCCGGCGAACAAGCTAACAAATAAAAAACGATTCATTCTGCTGTGGCCCCCTATATGCCTCAGTTGGTCTGGCTGATCATAATTCGACAGCCATCATGGCGGCACTCTTGATTAGCAAGATGCCCTGTGTAGAAGGATGCAAAAGGCCACAGACAGGTTTAAACAAACTTGCTTGAATCTGGAGGTCATGCCTCAAATTACACTGGCTCTGAGTCATGCATTGTGCGTTGCGAGATGCTGGCGAAGCGTTGACCTGTAAGGGCAGCCATTGAGCCTCGAAAGCTTTAAAATTAGTTCAAGGTGCCGACGCCGCTAGGTCAAGGCTTGCTCGGGCGAACTCGGATCCGGCGAGAAGAGAGGGGCCGTGACCTTAGTCATGATGAGACCCAACGAGCATCAGAGTGTACAAAGGGGAATGTATGTCTTGTGAGCGCTATCGCCAGCTAGGTTCGTCTCTACGTAGTTCTCAAGAACGGTTTATACAGCTTGCCTACCAGGAGGACCTTTCCGCCTCTAGTGGCACCTCCGACGCCAAACGACGCGAAACCCGTGCGGAACTGAACAACGTTGGATCACTCTCGGAAGATAGGCGAAGACATCGGTAGATGTGTCTTATATGTCAGTCCGAGATAGCCTCTTGAGGACCATGGTGCTCACCTCATGGCTTATTGCTGACTGGGTGAAACAAGCACTGTTGACAATGTCGTTTATCGTTGCTATTGGCGCAATCCTCTACGTAACAGAAAGAATGAAGGTATGGTCGCTCCTCCATCCGAAAGAGAATCGGTCCCAGCTGGAGGCTGAGGCTCGGGAGGAGATCGCTGAGAGCAGCCAGAAACAACGTAGCTCCGTAGCCGAAAATTAAAGTTTCCCGATTCAGTCTGCAGTCACATTGAGAGATGCCAGGAACAGAGGGGCGCTGCGATGTGCGTACGTAGAAAGATGCAGAAGCGATTCGCTTAGATCTAAACGAACTTACTTAAGATTTGTGAGGCCATACCGCCAAACCCACTCTGTGGAGGGGAACTCTGTCCTCCTTGAGTGAAGTGAGCGATCACCATAGGAAGCACTGTAGCCATTGCAACTTGAGCAACCTGGGGCGAAACTCCGGCTTTTTCAGCGACGCGCTCGACCAGCCCTGTACCTCCTAGTCCTTGTTGCACCTGTTCCGGGGTTGCCGTTTGCTGTTGTCCAGTGGCCCAGCCCTGAACGTGATCTCCCATTCCATTTTGCTTAAAACTGTCTAGAACTCCTGCTAACCCGCCGGGATGCTCGTCGAGCGCCCGCATCAATCCGCCCGCGACCTTAGACCGTGTTCCGCCGTCCGTGGCCACCTGTCCGGCCATACCTTCGATTGAATCGAGAAGTCCCATTTGTTCCTCCTTGGTTGTACGATGCCAAAATTGGGCTACCGCATCTTCACTCAATTCTTAAAGCCAAATTCACGTTATGATTTCGATCTACGAGACGAGCTGGTTAGCGCACGACCTAAGAGGGAGAAAATGAAACAACCCAGAACATTGATTGCCGGTTTAGCCGTGCTTTGTATGAGCTTTTTTGCACTTGCCCAAGCCCCGACAGGAGCCCCGACTGGAGCCACGGGACAATGCAATGACGGAACCTATTCGACGCAAGCTTCCAAACGCGGCGCGTGCAGAGGGCATCAGGGAGTTAAACAGTGGTTCGCCGCTGATACTGTGGCGTCCCAAAAGAGTGCGACAACGCAGACAAATGCAACGCCAACATCGACTGGAACCCCGACCTCCACCTCATCGGCTCCTCCTCCTCAGGCGGCTTCCGCTCAGACCACCCCTCCCAAAACAAAATCGGCACCAGTCGCCACGCCTGCTCCTGGCGGGGGTCCAGGCATGGTATGGCTCAACTCGAGTACTCATGTGTATCACTGCTCTGGAGACCCTTATTACGGAAAGACGAAAAGCGGCAAATACGAGAGTGAAGCAGACGCCAAGGCTGCTGGTGCCCGTCCTTCTCACGGCAAGCCCTGTAGCTGACGCAGGGACCTTCACACTCACTCTTCAAGCGTACCTTCGGACACAACTGGCTGCCGGGTAGTTACTCCGGCGCAATCAAGTTCGACCAGGCGTACCTTACATTTGTCTATCAGTTGGGCCTGCCGAGTATCGGATAGCTTTCCGCCCAATACTGCCTTCAAGTTGGCCGAGTGGCTGGCGCTCAGTTTCGTTGTGGGTGATCCAGTTGCCCAGCGTCTGCTTCACCACGACACTTAACTATGAGGTAAATCTTTTGCTTCCCGAGCGGGGGATGCCGTTGCCTTGGTTCTCACAACCTTCGCTCTGCTGACAGCGACTAATTTGTGTTCGATCCGTTCCCTGAGAAGACTTAAGTTGTCTTCCACCCAACGAAGTTCCACCCACAAGCTGTCGCGCACTTCCGGCTCCTCGACTTTAGGAATAAAGGGCCGTATCCGCTGGCAGACCCTTTCAAGAACTCGGACTTCAGACTGGGCAAGGATCGGATGTCCGCGGTCTAGCTGAAGTCCACCAAATTCCAGCGCTGTCGAGCAGACCTTTAGGCCGGCCTCTATGAAGCCACGCATGACCTCTTGAGTTTGCGTGTGACACTCGGAAAACTGGGCTGCGGAATCCGTGTCAAGGTCAAACTTTGTTGCTGTTCGCTCGCTCGCCTCACCAAAGTCTCTTTGCGCCCTGTGTTGCTGATCTGCCAGAGGATTGAGAACTCTACTGTTCATTCGAACGCTCCGCGATTGCGATACCAATAGATCAATCTATGTAAAGGGATCAATTTCCTGTTTACTTTTACATTCTGAACGCGCTCAAAGTTGGTCAATTTTGACCGCATTCGTTTAGGTTGAGACGAGAATCGCGGCAGCCCTTGTTGAGCAGCTCCCCGATCTTTCTTAACAGTTCCTCAGGGCCGGTGAAATCAGATGTTCGAAGGACTCCGGTGGTTTCGGCTGCGGCCCGACAAATTGCGCCTAGTTCGTCCTCACTCCCCATCATAGAGAGAACGATGAGGTCGAAAACCTCTGATCGGATTCGATCAAGGGCGTCGTGAGCCATGGCCACGCTAGGTTCATACCCTGCCCGCTCAAGCAACAAACATTGCGATTCAAGGAGCCCGAGGTAGTCGCCGACACAGAGAATCTTTATGGATCTGTTCATGCAATCGCCCCTCAGGGCAGTTCCTTTGCTCCGCGATTATTGATCATCACGCGAAAGTCTTAGGAAAAGCAATCTCCTTCACTGCGAGCGCAACCGGCGCCGGATGACTCAACATCCTAGGGCTATGAACAAGGAAAAGCCTCATGGGGAGGACCGATCAGCAGGCGAGCTTGCCCAGATGCTAGTTCAGCATTTAGAGGCGATCGCCCACTACACTATTTGCGGGACTGGTATCTCACCAACCCCGAAAGGCTGCATGCACTCCGCGAGATGGAAGACAAGGTGTTTGCAGACATCCTGGCACTTGTCCAGCGACACATGACGTGAAATTAGGGACATTCGGAACAGGGACATTCGAACTTCAAGGCCAACCTTTATTTGCGCAATCTGCTCAGATAATTTATGTTCTCGCGCCCTGCTGATCGCGAGTACTTTGAGGACCAAGGTCAGAAGCTCAAAGCCTGCGAGGAAAATCTTCGACGGTATCACCAACTCGCGTTGGCAGGGAGGCTCGTTGGCGCGACCATGCACGAGGTCAATAATCGCCTCGAAGCCCTCATGAATCTGATTTTTCTCGCAAAGAGTGACCCCCTTAGCACAGAGTACCTCGACGAGGCGAGTCATCAGTTGAGTAGCCTCGGAGAGATTACAAGCAGAAGCCTTAGCTTCATACGACGTGACACTCAAGCAACAGAGATAGACTTGGTCGAGTTGGCCGACTCCGCCCTCCGTTTGCACCATCACCAGATTACGGAGAAGAAGATCAGCGTTCAGACACGATTTTCCGGGAAGGCTTTGGCCTTTGTGAGAAGGGGCGAAATTTTTCAGGTGGTCACAAATCTGTTGCTCAATGCCATTGAAGTACTACCGCAATCCGGGAATCTACATGTACGAGTAGCCATGCGTCAGCGGATGGCCATTATCACTATTGCCGACAATGGAGCTGGCATCCCGGAGTCGATGCGAAAGACGTTGTTCCATTCCTTCAAGAGCAACAAGCCTGAAGGAAATGGTCTTGGCCTCTGGATAGTAAAAGAGCTTGTTCACGGGCATCGCGGGACTATTCAATGGAGGACCGGTAATGTGGTCGGGAGGAGCGGGACGATCTTCCGCATTTCGCTGCCAATTCAACAATCGGCTTAAGAGAATTTCGCAAGTGGGCTGGCGAGCGCTCTCTCATTGAGGTGAATCCTCCTCCTGCAGGCCCAACCGCGCTTGGCGAGCACGCGCAGACTTCTCCGAGCCTGGCATGGAATGTTTTGGTATCTTACGGACTGAAGCTAAGGAAGAAAGACAGGAGAACGACCCTATGGCACTGAAGTCCGTTTTGATCGATGAACTGCGGGATCTATACAGCGCTGAAAATCAGCTGGTAAAAGCTCTGCCGAATTTAGCGAAAGGCTCCAAGAACCCCAAGCTGAAGTCAATATTTACAGATCATCTTGCCGAGACTAAGGGGCAAGTCGAGCGATTGAAAAAGGTGTTCGCCGAGCTAGGAGAAAAGCCGACAGGGCAGCACTGTAATGGCATGGAAGGTGTGATCGAAGAGGGTAAGGACGCTCTCGAGAAGGACGAAGAGGGTTCCTCCTTCGAGGCCGGCCTCATCGGGGCTGCCCTGCGCACGGAACATTATGAGATCGCAGGCTATGAAGCGTCTATTTCAATGGCGACCGCGTTGGGGATGCCAAAGATCGTAAAGCTTCTTAATTCCACTCTCAAGGAAGAGGTCTCTGCGGCCAAAAAGATCACCGCCGCTGGTGCGCCGATTATGAAGCTAAGCGCGAAGGAGCCGGAGGCGCCCAAGCAGCCGAAGACAGGAAAAGAGAAATATTCCGCCAAGAAGAGCAAAGAAGACGAGTCGCACGCGGCCCCAGAACTAGGCACTTCCACTACGGTGAGTTAGTTCAAGGCGAGCCCCTGCCGGCTCCAGCCTGTCGGCAGGGCCCTTGCCATTCCTCCGGTTGTTCAATGCATGCATTGGCGAAGGCGGCCAGCTCAGCTGTCCAACTCATCCTGTTGCAATTCTCTGTTCTGTAACTCAGAACGTTCCACGATCACATCCTCGACACGAATCTTCATCACTTGAGGATTGCGCGTGGTGACGGTCTGTCTAGTGACTCGCACCTCTTCACGAAGCAGCAGCTTTTTGTGCACTACCACAACCTCTTCCACGACCGGATAGATAGTGGTCTCGCCTTCCTGACGGATTCCGGGTGCCACTGCAATCTCCAGGTTTAAAGGGACACGCTCAATGGCGTACGTTGTGGCTTCCAGAGGCTCATCGACAAGCACCTCGCGCTCCTCGACCACCTTCTGCAATCGAACTGTTCCGGTAACCACCTCTCGCTTCTGGACATCAAGTTGCTCTTCAAGGACCGGAATAACCAGAACGTCCGCCTGGGCGGAAACATTCGGCTCGGGGAGAATGTCGTCGTTGAGATAAGAAAGGAGCACGTCGGTTGGAAGACGGATCGCCTCGCCGGTATCGAGCGTGAGCACAGTTTCAAGATTAGCTGGATCGAGCCTGCCGAAGACTGTGCCCAGATTCGTCGTACCATTGATGGGAAGAGAAGCACTCATTCATAGCTCCGCATTACAAGGTGAAGGGCAGCGTGACTTCGCCTGCCCTTCTAGATTATCGGTCGTACTTTGTCGTGGTTTCAGTGCCAGGAATTTGTTCGACCTCGACTTCGGTATGCCGGACGGTATCCCGAACCGCTTCCGTATGTTCCGTACTTTCCTTGCCGACAAGCACTTCTTCGACGACACGGCTAGTCTTGCCCACCACAGCTTCTTCCACCGTCTCGTTGAGCTCAATAACATCGCCGTTGACATTGCTAAAATCCGCAGCTGTTGCAGCTCTATTGACGGGCCGACGTGACACAACAACATGCTCTTCACGGAGAGCCACTTCAGCCTCAACCGGCCGTTCGGTGATACGGGAGTAAACGCGTACACCTCCACGCTCTACCTCCCGCTTGCCTACCACCAAGTGCTCTTCGACGATAGGGATCGCACTGAGTTCTCCGCTATCCGCGACGCCCGAGGTTCTCGCAAGGCTACCCCTGCCGGCTGCGGCATTACTCTCATCCACGTTGTGGGCGCCATGTTCCTCTAGAAGCTCGGCGACCTCATCCGCTTCTTCGTCCTCCACCGTGACGGCCACCAGAGCGCCGCCTTCGGTTACGCTCTTCGCATAATAAGCGTGTTCCTTGTCATCACCGCCCCCCAGATAATGAAAGAAGCTGCTGATCTTCTCGCCGATATTCTTTCCTGCGGCATGAAAACTTGAGGTCGAGGACGCGGATCCGCGTTCCTCATTCGCCAGGACCTCGATGCTCTGCGAGCTCAGCCCGCCCTCAATCAAGGCCTGCTTCACGCTTTCCGCCTTACCGAAGTTCGCAAATAATCCGACTACTGTCTTCGCCATATAAATCTCCTATGAAGCATGTATTTGTGATGTGGTTTACTGCTGCTGAAAGAGCTCGACCCGGCGATTATCAGCCTTGCCGCTCTCCGTCGAGTTCGGCGCAACTGGTTTTACCTCTCCAAACCCGGCTCCCGTTAGCCTGGATCGCGGGATGCCTTGCCCTATAAGAAAATTCTCGACAGCCGCCGTTCGCTGCTGCGATAGAACATCGTTGTGCTCGGAATTACCGGTGCTGTCGGTAAATCCCTCGACGCGGAGGTGGAGATTTGACTGCTGCTTCATCACAGCCGCCGCTTGGGTGAGTGTCGCCTGCGCCGCCGGGGTCAGCATTGCGCTATTCGTATCGAAGTGAATGGCTTCGAGATTCGGAGGGGTAACGGGAGCCGTGACGACTGGTTCCTGAGTGGTGGCTACTGGCTCATCATGGTGACGGGTGAAGAAGTAGGCGAGGATTACTAGCAAGAGAAGAAGAGGCAAGAGCCAGTACCAGAAGGGCACGCCTTTTTTCTGTTCTTCATAGACTTTCACGCGTTCTGTAGCCATCTTGGACTCCCTAAGACAATCTTGACGAAGCTAAATATCGCGCGGATCCGAGCTGCGAGCTGTTCCGAGTCGCTCAACCTCCACCTCGGTCTTCCGCAGCGTGTCGTGAACGCGCTCGGTGCGCTCAGTCGTCTCTTTTCCAACCAGGACTTCTTCAACGACATGGGCAGTTTTGCCAACCACAGGAACTTCCGCCATCCCAGTCCGCTCAATTGTTTCTAGGGTTTTGAAGTCGGCTTCCGTTGCCGGGCGCCCGACCGGGCGATGTTCGATCACGACATGCTCTTCGCGAAGTTCCACCGTTTGAGAGACCGGTGTCTCGACAAGATGACGAAAGACGCGCACGCCCCCACGCTCGATCTCGCGTTTGCCGACCAGCAGGTCTTCCTCAATCACGGGAACGACCGCAGTGCCTGAGGAAGTCCCAAGTGTTGCGCTTGGCGATACTACTTTCTCATCGACCTGAGAAGCGGCGTGCTTTCGAAAGACGGCTTCGATCTTGCCGCTCAGGGATTCTCCCGCCTTAACCCCGACGACGGTACCGCCGTGATTGAGGCCGGTGGTGAGCATCCGCACGTCGCTCTCGGGGACTTTGAGCTCGGCAAAAAAGATTTGGTTCGTGGCTGCGCTACCTTCGTTGCGTGCCGTAGCCCCACCCATCACGGAGATGGCGCTTTGTGGGACACCGGCCTCGATAAGATCGCGCACCGCTGCGCGTGCATTTTCATTGTCGTGAAAAAGGCACACTAGAATCGTCTGTTCGGAAAATTCTGCCATATCTGCTCCTGATGCAAATTGCACCGGTCCTGATGGATTGGGAATACTTTTTCTGTCTGCTTACGTGCAGGATAAAAGGCCATTACTGAAGGGACCGCGGGGAAGGTGTCTGGAAAAGATCAGGAGAGGGTGGAATTATGGCGTTCGGTTCGATACCTGCGGCTCATATTCCCGTACAACCAATAAGAAGCAGCACCCTAGATAAGGTTGCTAGGGTGACACCTAAATTGATTTCGGCAGGTTGGTCTGGATGGAGCAATGAAGCGTCGCTGGGCCAACAGGAGGGGTAAGGTTAGAGCTATTTGAGCAGATACGCCGGTCTGGCCACCCGATCGCGCTTCGCGAAAGGCTGGCATCTACAGTCGCCTTCGAAGCCACCACAGACCCGTGCTCACAGAAAACCAACAAACCAGGGCAACGACCAGAACAAGCCAAGTCTGACCGCGCGGGAGCCATTTCCAGACGCAAAAAGCGAAAGCAGCCAAACCGAACGTCCCCAGCGCGGCGCCCCCAGCATCGACGCCGGCCACCATCCTGCCGCGTTTTCCGGGCGGCAGACCCGCATGCTGTTTCTTCTCGCGCTCATGCTTTTCTAACATGGTCGCCGCGGCTGGGAAAATAGCAGGAAACGCCATAAATAGTCCGCCGGGGACAGGTCCAAACTGGTCTGCGATCAAGCCTGCGCCTGCAGTTACCAAGCCACCAAGCAGGAAACGCAGAAGATATTCATGCGCCTTCGTTCCTTTAAGCGAGCTAAAGCGTATCTTAATCATCGAAGGCAACAGTACCATAAGCCAAAGGAAGTGATGAACCACACGGGCATAAGCGCCATCGTGATGACCGGCGACCTGGCCTCCCGATGCAGCAGCGTAGCCGAAGCTAGCCACGCGTAGACGCAAAAGGCAATAGAGCCTATCACCATCGACCTAGCCTCAACGGCAACATAGGCTTTTCCGTGCCGGGCGATGGTCAAGCCGATAGTTGCGAGTGCAATGGACGGAGCAGCACCAAACAGGCCAGCAAAACTCTTCGGGCGCAGAATATCTCCAATCACGGAAAAAGAGCTTACTATGGCGCCCCCGATCACGAATCGAAGCAGTAGATCATTCATCGAGTTACGTCTTCGCTTCGTTGATGAGGTTCATTGCAACCGACGTTCCCCTGCATCCCAACAAGCGGTACTCCTTGCCTTCAAGGCGGTGATAGTTTACGAAGAACTCCTCCAGCTCCTTGAGGAGCCGTTTCGGCAACTGGGAGAGCTTTCTCAGGTGAGCGTACTCATGGCTCATCTCAGCGACCGCGACAAGCCTGTCATTGCGGATCTTTTCCTTACCGTCAATCTGCTCCCCTTCAATGACGCCGATCAACCGAGCCGGAACCAAACAACCAGTAAATGCCGGTTCGTCCATGAGCAGCAACACATCGATGGCGTCGCCATCTCCGGCCAGGGTCTTTGGCAGGAAGCCGAAATCATAAGGAAACGCCATCCCCGCTGGAAGTACCTTTTTCAAAGAAAAAATCTTTTGTTCTGGATCGAATGCGAACTTGTTTCGACAGCCCCTTGGCGTTTCGACAATGACTTGAACGTCACCGTCTGTCTTTCGGAGTGGTTTCAAACGCATAGGATCTGTCATGCTTTTCGACTTCTTAGCCATCGGCAGCCTCAATTGTTAACGCAGTGTTACAACTCTGTGATTAGCACAATTCGAGGTAAGTTGCATTGGATGGCGAGAATTCGTGTGCCGACGGATCTTTCAATTCCCTGTTCGGCTCGGTCAACACGAACTCTGGTGTACCGTGCGTCATCCTCGGGTTTGCTTTGCTTCTGAAGATGGGACCAAACTTTTCCCGCACCGGAACCAAAATTACCGCTCTGCTTCAGGCAGTCGGGATCGGCTTTCTCTTACCTCTACCCGGCTTCCTGCTTCTTGTGCTTGGCGAGTTGCCGTCGGCTCGTTTATTGATGGAAGGCGTCCGACCGGAGAAGGCCAAAGGCTCAGTCAAACTTTCGCCAGGCCCGTACGTTCTCGCAGACGTTCCGATGGAGAGACGCTCTGGTCACACGCCGGCCTCTGCTGTGCATTCTTCTCTATGATTGTCTTCAGCATTGTGCTGATTGATCGCGTTGCCGATGTGCTGTTTGCAATGACAGCTTTGGTCTCCATCGGTGCGAGCTCCCGAGATGTTCTGCGTAGAATAGCTCGCGAACCCTAGCTAAGGAATGCACCTTGAGCTGTCCTCGCATAGCTCGTGATACTTTTAGACGACCGGAGCGCGGTGTAGTTTCGACCTCGCAACACCTTGTGACAGAAGCGCGATGCGCAAGGGATCGAAGTAGTAGATTTCAAGAGGACACGGCGTGGCCGACCTCAACCTGGTCCGGCAGTGTGAAGGCTCTGCGTGCGTCCTTTGGTTCCACGACAGAACGAAAGCCCATCGTAGAAGATGGTGCAGCATGACTACCTGCGGCAATCGCCACAAGGTGGAAGTGTTTCGAAGCCGAATTCAGATCCCCGAAAAGAAGCCGCCCCAAAAACGGCCAAAACCAAAGCTGTAGCTGGAGTGAGACGCCTTCGCGATCCCAAGCGCTCGGCTGCGTCGGCAGGCGCAATCGACCGCCACTCCAGTTGCTGGCGTACTTCGCAAGTCAGTGCAGCATCAACAGGTTCTTGTATATAGAATCGCTTCGCAAGGCACTAGACTAAAGCAGAAACTCCTTTGTGTGTTTTGCCAGATGCTGCGCCAGCCGACAGCTTTTCTGGTTTCGGCTTTGTAAGCCTGATCTGCGCTCCGAGGTTCAGTTTACCGGCGAATTTGATGAGCTTGCCGACGCTGAACTTGGATACGCGACCGTTCAGGAGATTGCTCACGTCCGGCTGATGAATGCCCAAGAGCGTACCAAGCTGTTGCTGTGCAAACCCGCGTTCTTTGATGTACCGGAGCAGATCGTGATAAATCTCTGCCTTCACCTTGATCTCTAGCGCTTCGGAAGAACTAAAACCGAGATCATCGAGCACGCTTCCTCGCGTCAGGTGGGGGGATCTTTCCTCGCTGTTGCTTTTGTTTTTCATTACTTTGCTCCTCCCTGAGCCTTTGCTGCACCTGTTTCCACCGCTGTTCGGCTGTCGCCAGATCCCTCTTCTCCGTTTTGGATGTGTTCTTTGTGAAGCAGTGCAGAACGTAGATGGTGTCTTTCACACGCGCCAGGTAGATCAGGCGATACCACTTGCCCTCATCCGAATCCTTGAGCTCAAAAACTCCAGCCGCAATCGACGGCATCGGTCTGACTGGAAGGGCGGCCGTGTTCCCTTCCTGCATTTCCCCGAGCGCTACGCCAAAGTCTTCCCGGATGGGCTTTGGCCAAGTACGGAGAATCTCTCTCGAGTCGCCCTCCCAAGAAATTACCGCCTGGCGAGTTTTGGCGGATACTGCCATTTTACAAATATAGCATTTTTTCTATATCGGCTGGTTGGTTTGGCTCTTCTTGATGTGACGCCGGTTAGGGTCAGGTCACGCTCGAACTCAGCGATGCCGGCTAAGATGGTCATGATCATCTTGCCCGCATGGGTCGTGAAATCTGCCAATGGTTCGGAGATGGACTGGAAGCGGGCACTCGCGTTACTGATAGATTCCAGATCTCAAGTAGATTGCGGGTAGAACGTGCGAGGCGATCAAGCTTCCAGACGATGACCACATCTCCTTGGCGCAATTGGTCGAGCATCCGGTTAAGCTCCGGCCTTTCGCGGTAGGCTCCTGAGACCTTCTCGCGGAAAATAGGTGTACTGCCCGCTTTCTTGAGGGCTTCGAGTTGAAGAGATAGGCTGGCAACTTCGTGATGCGGAGGGGGCGCTACCCTGCTATCTCAATTCCCGCCGGGTGATAGGCCGAGGTCAGCCTCGAACTCTCCCATCGGCCCGAACCGATCACCCCTCCCCCTGCCACAGAACGGCCTAGAGGGGGTAAACCCAATCTTGGATAAAATAATGATGCTATGCCTTCACTCATTCATCTCGAAGACTTCGAGGCGGCAGCGCGCTCCATTCTTCCACAAGCTACATTTGAATATATTGCCGGAGGATCGGGGGACGATTGTACGCTGCGAAAGAACCGCGCTGCTTTCGGTCACCTTGAGATAATGCCGGCACTGCCGCGCGATGTCAGTAAACTCGATACGACGGTAAGGCTCTTTGGTCGAGAACATTCGTCTCCAATCCTCCTATCGCCTGTAGGATTTCATCAGTTGTTTCATCCCAATGGAGAGCGAGAGACGGTTGAAGGCGCGAATCAAAGTGACATCACGCTCATAGCGTCCTGCTTCTCGACAGTGACCTTTGAAGAGATGCAAAGGGCATCCAGCAAACCTCTGTGGTTTCAGCTCTATGTTCAAAATGATCGCGGGTTTACCCGGGAACTTTTAGAACGAGTTGTGGCTGCCGGGGCTGAAGCGATTTGCGTGACGGTGGATTTGCCAACCAACGCTGCGAGGGATCGAGAGCGCCGTGCCGACTTTGACATTCCCTCCTGGATGGGACGCGCTAACCTTGAGGGAATGAGCTCTGCACTTGCGCATGCCTCCCACGCCAGCGTAGGCAATCTTTACAACGAGGCCCGTGCGGCAGATGTTACCTGGCAGGACTTCACGTGGATGCGCTCATTCTTGAAGGTGCCGCTGCTCGTCAAAGGCATACTCAGGGCAGAGGATGCGGAAGCAGCCAAAGATGCGGGATGCGACGGGGTCATCATCTCAAATCATGGTGGACGGGCGCTAGACGGCGTCCCTGCCTCCATCACCGTTCTTCCTGAAATTGCAGAGCGCATTGGAGGCTCGATGGCTGTTCTTTTGGACGGAGGCGTCAGACGTGGAATCGATGTATTTAAGGCGATTGCCTGCGGAGCGCACGCGGTGACAATTGGAAGACCTTACATCTATGGGTTGTCTACCGGTGGAGCATCCGGAGTGGCAACGATTGTTGAGATTCTGCGCAGAGAATTTGCCATGGCGATGAGCTTGAGCGGGTGTGCCTCAATCAAGAGTCTGAAGAGGGATTTTGTTCGCGCCTGCCATACGGCAGGAAATTCGCATGGCTAGACTGTCCCTGTGGGGCCTTGTCGTATTCGTTTCTTGCGTCACGGGTTGGCGTCGCGGACAAGGTCGATATGAAATTTGCTGCGATCTCCGCGATGTTTCGCGACAAAGTATTCGAGAGGTCTGCCATCCTCGAGCAGGCCAATGCTCTTTAGCAGGAGCGCGGGGCTGTTGGGCGGTAGCTTTAGCAGCTTGGCGTCTGCGCGGTCGAGCGCAATCGCTTCTACAGTGCGGTGCCCTCGAGAGATTGCCAGTTTGTACTTTTCCGCCAAGACTCCATAAAGAGATTGCTGCGTGAAGTCTTCTCGAACCAATTCGGGGCATCTTGCCTCAGGAATATAAGTGACTACAAGAACCTCCGGTTCACCATCGAGGAAGCGAAGCCGGTTCAGTCTGATAACCCGATCCCCCTCATTCAAAGCGAGTGCCTCGGCATAGTCGCCTTTAGCGTCGATAACATCCAGGTCAAGCACACGCGTAGTCGGCTTCTGTCCTTTCGATACAGCATCCTCATAGAAACCACGCAGATTCTGCATGAGGCTACCGTTATATTTCGGATAGGAAATGGCGCTGCGCTTTCCACTTTGTTTGGTGATGAAGCCGCGCCGCTCGAGGCCCGCCATCGCCTGGCGAACAACCGTCCGGCTGACGCCCAGCTTTTCGCAGATCTCCTGCTCGCTCGGCATCAACCATCCGGGGGAAATGCGTTTTGCCTTAATCTCCTGTTCGATGAAGCTGGATAGCTGGAAATAAAAAGGGTTCTGTCGCGATAAGGATATATGAACGATGAAATGCCGATGGGGTGGGGCTACTTATACTGCTAAGGAGTAGAACTGCTGTGCAGGGGTTTGTCCGCTGCGGCCAGTTTTCATTTGTCCTTTGCTGATCATGCGCATGAGTTCAATGCCGGAAAGAAGGATGCGAGCGCAGCGAACATCCTTGAAGCCGAGCATCGGTCTGGTTCGACGTTTCACCCCACGATGGTCTTGCTCAACGATGTTGTTTAGATACTTGGACTGGAGCACGAGGATCTGCTTCCCTCGTTCGGCGTTGATGGTTTCCAAAGCCGCCACATTCGAGCCACTCTTATCGATGGTTACTTTTTCTGGTGCGCCATTCCGTTCGATCGCCTGTTCAAAGAACCTGCGTGCCGCCGCCTTGTCGCGATGCGCCCGCAGCAAGAAATCGACGGTCTTGCCTGCCTTATCAACGGCGCGGTATAGATACTGCCATTCGCCCTTCACCTTGATGTAGGTCTCGTCCATCCGCCAACTCCTCCCCACCTTGCGCTTGACGCGCCGGAACGCCTTCTCCAGCACTGGCAACAATTTGATCGCCCAACGGTGCACGGTCGAGTGATCGACAGAGGTCCCACGCTCGGCCATCATTTCCTCTAGATGGCGGAGGCTCAACGGATACGCGCTATACCAGCGAACACAAAGCAGAATCACATCCAGTGGATAATGCAACCGCTTTAATACCTTTGTCACCATCGGATTCATCGTCTGCTTCATGGCTCTTCAACACCTCTCCGTCCGTCCAAAGAATAACAAGTCGCCTTATTGCGACAGAACCCACACAAGAGATGAGAGTCTTGAAAGCCGAGTTCAAGTCCAAAATGAATCAACTCCACGTCGAAGAGTCTGCTCTCTTTCACATTAAGACTGGAGACCTGCTGCAACTGGAAGAAGGAACCTATGGCCATTCCAAATGCGTGGTGTACATGGTGAGTAGGATCCTGTTCCCCTTGCGTGGGAAATCGATTCTATTCGGCCATAAGCGCGTGAAGGATAAAAGGTCGTTCTATCGCCGGGAGGTAAGAGTCTGTGTAGATTTCGAGGAGCCCAGGGTGATTGGGCATGTAGAGGACTGGCGACGGAATGTGTGACCGTCGAGATCCGGACGGCGGACATTCCCGTGCTCTACTCTTAAAGACACCTCTCGCCGCTCGGAAAACGTACGGTAAAAGAACGATGGGAACAATGCCGGCCACACCTCCCAAAACGCTCCTAGAGCCTCCATTCGGGACTATCTCGGACACCGGAACATTCAGTACACCGTTAAATACACCGCGACGAATCCGATGAGGTTCCAATGGCTCTGGCGGTGATTGCCACGTTAAGATTGCTGCCATGACGGACGAAGACCATCCTCTCGTCGCCTTCGGCGCTTCTGCCAACAACAAAGCGGCGCTGCGCCAGGCCTCGGCCGCCGACTACCCGCTGAGATGGTTCGGTGAGCGCAATCCCGAGTGTTGGATCAATTGTGACCATCCCCCAGCAGATTTGAGGCGTACAAAGATCACGCAGGCAAATGCATTTCTGAAGTAATCGATCTCTATCGGGTGCGGCAGTTGGAAGATGTGAGCGAACGTTAGGTCCCTGCTTGATAATGGCAGGTTCCGCCCTACTTTGTGGATTTCTGAAACCCAGGTCTACTCTTCAAAGCACATCCTCGCCTCAGAAACATATGGGCAAAGAACGGAGAGCTATGCCCCGGTCCAGTTCGAACCCCATCAAAGTTTTTGCCCGGAGCTTGAACAAAAACGGAATGTCTGATTCGATTTGCCTCTTCTGCTTTTCCACGGTTGCCTCTATGCCGACGGAGCAAGAACTTGAAGCGAAGGAAAACGACCACCTCTGCTGGCAGGCAATGGAAGCTTAAAGAAGACCAAGGCCTTTCTTGTCGCCAGGCATACATCTGACATCATGCCATTCCCTGATATCTTTTCGTTCACGACCAGCTAGATTGCCTGCGGTTCTTTAGAAGGCCGGAAAAAATCGGCCGTCATGTTCAGTATTGAACATACAAGCGCCCATTAAGTTGACGATGCCGGCGTGGGGGCTTCGTCGGCTTTCGCTCGCAAGATCACCAGACAGGCGATCTGCAGCCGCTTGGGCGCCGCTCTGTGCGTTGCTACACAGACGCTTGTGTAGATCCCTATATTTGCTTTCGGTGAGCCCTGTTGTAAGGTGCGGCTAGACGGTGGCCTCAGAGGAAACAAGTGACCTATACCTTGCGCAAGCCTTCGCTTCTGACATCTATTTGCTTCATCGTAGCCCTTACCGGTCGCGGGCATGCTGCTCTCATAAACCAAGAGCAGAATGTGGGTGAGCCTTTATCGGCCTCAAGCGTTCCGCCGTCGCTGGCGCCCTTTAGCACTGCGCAACTGGACGCGATGGTAGCGCCGATCGCTCTCTACCCGGACGCGCTGATCGCGAGCACAGTGACCAGCGTGCGACGCCTCTGACAAAAGGCTTATAGCAACCATGTTAAGCACATTAGACAATCTGGCTGTCGTCGCTCTCTCGGTCGCTGCGTCTCTCTTCTTCATGTGGATCGTTAACCGATTCTGGCCGCATGATATACGCAGAGCTCACAACGACCTGATCGGGTGGCAGCTCTCGGTTCTCGGTACCACCTATGCCGTGATCGTAGGGTTCATGCTCTATACGGTGTGGATAGATTTTGGGACAGCAGAGCTGAACGCCGGGCAGGAAGCGAATGCCTTGGTAAATGTCTACCGCCAGGCGGCAGGTCTGCCTGCTTCAGAGGAAGAACAACTTCGGTTACTGGCCCGCAAATACGCTGATGTCGTCGTCAATCAAGAATGGGATGAAATGAACCGGAATATCTTACCGGTGGCGAGTGACAAAATCTGCAATGAGATGTGGCGGCTACTGGAGCAGACACCTACGTCAAACCCCTCCGAAATAGGTGCTAAGAATCATATACTCACCGAGATCAGTTCGCTGACGGGGTATCGCCGCACTCGGCTCGTGCAATTTGCTTCTCGTATTCCCGGGGTTCTTTGGTGGGTTCTGCTGGTAGGAGCCGTGATCACCATCGCCTCTACATGCATGTTCGGCGCTGCCAGCAGAGTTCTTCATGCGATCCAGGTGTCTGCATTATCGCTGCTCCTCTCGCTTGTGCTGGTAGCGATCGCAGATATCAACCGTCCCTTTCAGGGCGGAGTGCATGTAGACGATTTCGCCTTCCGCCGCGCTCAGATCAACATGAGCGATGAATAGGAGCGCCTCGCGGGCGTCACTTGTGCGCTTTAGGCCGGATGTTCGCCAGGGTGAGCCAGCCATCTAACGTAGCGTCCTGGCTGATGTTCGCGAAACGCACAGGGCGCATGCCGGGCAGCGGCGTCACGATGCGCATCAGCAGGTGGGCGCCGTCGATCCCTCCCGCGTTTGCAAGCTTAGCAGAGAACACGTGAGAACTTCCCGGCAAAATGGTAGCGAGAGGCCAATGCTCGATGACGCGGCTACCCAAGTGTCCCTTGCTATCAACAGTGCTGATCTCCATTGGCCATCTTCCATAAAAGGGCGCGATGCCATGGTTCTCGAGTCTGACTTCGACTGCAAGATCGTTCTGTGCATCCGGTGAAAGAGAAACCGCGCTCACCGAAAGCTGATATCCAGTCAAACGATCTGCCTTCAACACGTCATCCTTTTTCATGGGGGACGGCATGCCCTTGGCGTCGAAAATATCGGGAGCCACCAGCCAACTCAGGTGTGTCGTTCGAATGCACTCCAGCACCTTTTTCCCTTCTGTTGTTGCTTTGTCAGTGAATACGCCCGTTTTATCAAACCCGAGAGGCGAAAGACCGGCCGTCATGGGTTGCGTTTGCCACAGATCTGTCATGTCCGAACTCTGCACCTGCTGCCAGAAGTTCCAGGCATGACTGCCCAACGTAAGCTCTACGAACGCTGCATCGTAGAGTCCGAATTTGCGGATCAGATCGTGGTCAGCCGAGTCAGATGGGTGGCGAAGCTGCAACATGGTTTTTTTGAAAGACCGCTCCATGGTCGATACCAGCAGATCTTTATCAAAAGGGAACATCTCCCAACTGGAATGTTGCCCAACCTGCCAGTCTCCGCGAAAGCCGTACAAGCCAGGCACAATGGATGCAATTCTGGGGTCTCCGTCATAGCGAGCGCCAAGAGCAATCAAGAACGCGGTGAATGCCTGCACGATCCGTTGGTCACGGTAGTCAGGACAGATGCTCTTCCCGTTATTTTTGAGGTCGCCGTAAGTAAAAGTCTGAAGGCCTTCATCCAGCAGAAACTGAGGAATGCCTGTCGAGTACCCCGGGTAGTCGACGTAGAAATGAAGAACGGTTTGGTACCCAAGGGAACGCACATGATTAAGCGCCTCTTCGACAGACGTCCAATCGAAGGAAGAAGGCCCCGTCATGATCGGCCGCAAAGGCAAATTGATCCAAACCATGCTGTGCGGGAAAGTGCTATCGGCCTGATCGACTCCGTCCGGCATAAACCCTCGAAGCGGGTTCCAATCGAGTGCGGGCGCGCTCCCGTCATAGGTGAGTAATTCCCATTCCTGCGGAGAACGGCCCGTTGCGCGGGCGCTAAGTAGAATCGAAGACATGAGCAGGTGAACTACCAGCAAATGTCGCCCCCTGCGCCGGCTCACTCGGGTATCAGCCTGTTGGAGTTTACCTGTTTTTCGGAGTTTTCAGAAGGCGTTTCCGTTTTCGCCTGGCGAGGATCAGGGTAGCAATCGACCGTCGTTTGCAGTGGCGAGATACTGCTGCTCTGGCAGGTGGGAGCGGGCGGAGCCGGAAGCATGTTGAGAGCAGGGTTAAATGCGGCGGCGATTGCCTGCGCCATCTCCGTGGCATGGTCGGGACCATCCTTATCGGATTGGCGATTGGTCAAGACGATCACGGTTACACCCGTGTCGACAAAACGAAGGAAAGCACTGTTGAATCCCCAACCCCCGCCGCTATGCCAAACCACCTTCTGCTTATTCTGGAGTTCGGCAATTGCCCATCCCAGGCCGTAGTTGACAGGCGTCTTGTCGCTCAACGCGGCAGGCGTCCACATCTGCTGCTTGCTTTTCTCGCTCAGAATGCTGGTAGAGCGTAATGCGATGTCCCATTTCACCAGGTCGCCCACGGTCGACTGTAAGGCGCCGGCGGCCAGCGGCTGATAGCCTTCCTCGTGCTGCGTCCAGGTGTTCTTGGTCGCGTCATAATCGTATCCGCGGGCTCCATGGCGGGGCGCGCCACCGCGATCGTTGACCGCCGTGTTCGTCATATCCAGCGGACGAAAAACGTGTTGCTGCAGAAAGGCATACAAAGGCACACCACTCACTTTCCCCACGATGGCTCCGAGGGCTACATATCCCGCATTACTGTATCTGTACTTGTCTCCCGCCTCGGTTGCGAGCGCCTGGTTGAAGATGAAATGTTTCAGAACGCTGTCGGGGTGTTCAGCCTGGTCTCGCACGGAGGAGTAACCCCATTTCGAGTCTCTTGGCAAGCCAGAGGTGTGATTCAGAAGATGGCGCAAGGTGATTTTGTCCCAGCTACTGGGAGCGTATGAAACATACGTCTTGATCGGCACGTCAAGGTCGAGCTTACCTTGTTGCACCAGGAGCATGACGGCCGCGGCTGTGAATTGCTTGGTCAGCGAGTCCAACAGGTAAGCTGTCGACACGTTGGCCACGGTGTCCGGGCTCACTCGCTCTAGACCGTAGGCGCCGGAGTGCACCAGGCAGCCCTTGTCGACAACCGCCACAGTTACAGATGGAATGCCGTTTTCCAGAATCTCGGCGTTCACAATCTCATCCACGGCTGCAGAAAAGGCGGTGCTGTGGTCAGGCACGAGGATCTTGCTGGCGGTATCAGCGGGCGTTGCTGCCCCGCAGGCATTCACAAGGACCGCTGCAAGACAGACCATGAACAGCGTGCGTCGCATTCCGCCTTTCCCAGGCTCGCTAGAAGGCACTTAATTTAACTCCCACTCCGCCGGAGTATCGCAGCCGGCTGTGCTCAGCCTGGTACGCAGTACGAGAGTCGTAGTCGTCGAAGACCCTGGCGTCTACGTAAAGCCAGCTATTTAACATGTGACGTACGGTGAACAAAGCTGTGGCCTCAAAGGAGTGGCCGCTGTCTACTCCCTGGTTGAATGTAAAATCCTGCTTGATTACGGTATTCGCCGGGAGATCGAGCTCTGCGTTATAGCCAATTTGCGCCGCGCCGAACTGCAGGCCCTGGGTGGGCACGCCGTCGTTCGGAAGAAATGCGTAATCAAGCCACGACGGGCCTCCAAACAGGGTGACCTTGATGCTATCGCTCCGTACTAGTTTGTAGCGCAAACCGCCGCTTGCCGTGAATGCATGATCGATAAGATTGGTCTGGTCTGAAGTGCCCCTGAAGTCAAGGTACGCTGACGTTCGCGGTCCAATGCTCTTGGTGTACTGGGCTTCCCCATGCGTTTCGTCGTCATCCGTATTGTGCTTCCCGGTCTTAGGATTGCTCGACGTGCTATAGATGCGGTCTCCGCTGAAGGTCAGATGCCCTTTGTTCGTCACCTCTTCGAGCTTGCCGGTCCAGTTGAGGAGCCTTCGGTCCTTGGTGGCCTGGACGCCAGTGAAGGAGAAAGCGGATTCCAGATTCCAGGCGCCCGTCACCGAGGGCTTGTTGGTCGCGCCTTCCCACGAGTTCTCGCGAGTCTCGGTGGGAGCTACTTCCTTGCTGCTGAAACTTGCCGCTGGAGTAAGCCGCAAGCTGACGATCTGCTCTGGAGTAATGCTCGCCTCCTGAACGCCCCCGTTCACCAGCAAAGTCCATCTCGGCCCACTGTCCGGTCGCATCAATCCCACCAGTTTCCTACCATCTGTGCTCTCAATGGTGATGAGCCCGTCGATGCTAATGGTCAGGTCCGGGGTGACGTTAAAGTGGAGCAATCCCAGGTGATCGGAGCGAAAGGTTATGCTGCCCCGGTTCACGCTTACTACCTGCCCGGTAACAGCTTCCTGCTCGCCGAAGCGAATCACATCCGCACGGCACGTCATGCATCCCAGGAGAACAATCCAAAAGTAACAAACAGGCCGCAGCCCGAAGCGGTGCATATCCCCTCTATCGCTAACGGCCCGGTGCACAATCAAGCGCCAGGCCGCATGGGTCCAGGCGGCCCTTCAGATCCTCAAGGATCGCTTGATCACTAAGGTCGAGTGGTCGCGAATGTTCCCAGTCGTGCGCGGCGACCTGATGCAGACGATTGACTACATGTTTGTCCGTGACTTCGATGGCTAACTCTCGCCGGCTATCGAAGCTTCCGGGCGTAAGGTTGATTGACCCGATGATCGCCCGTTCTCCATCCGCCAGCAACATCTTGGCATGCAGTTTAAGGTGCTTTACGGTATGGATCTTGATCCCAACATCGTCCATGATGCGCAGACCTTCCAGGCCTTCGACCAGCTTTTCCTGCTTGAGCATGTGAGGTGCGCGGGCGAACATATGCACCTTCACGCCTCGCCTACGTGCCCGCACCAGGCGCTCAATGATCACCGGATCCTGATATCGCTCGTTTTGCACGATGAGCGAGTGCCGGGCAGCATCGATTATGTGCGCGATGCGCTCGCGCGCGTTTCCCTTGCACCAGAGCAGATCGCCACTTCCAGGTGCAAACGGGGCTCGGTGCCAGTCTGCTTCAAAGCAGGCGACGATCTCAGCCACTTCATTTTTATGGGTTGTCATCACAGCATAATCACGAACCTTTTCAAAGTTCTTTGATTCCCAGTTCAGTGACTGGATCAGCGCAGCGCGCCCGTCAATGACGACAGACTTCTCGTGAGTGATGTCATAGGCAGGGTTACTGTCCAACACCTCAATGCCCGCTCGTTCCAGTAGTCCGCGCGTGCCCAGATTATCCTCCTGGCCACTGCGTCTTGCCGGGTTCAACATCACTCGGACTTTTACTTTTCGCTGGTGCGCCGTTAGCACGGAATGAACCAGGGCTGCATCGGAGAACACAAACATCTTGATATGCAGAGATGTTTTGGCTTGTTGAATGGCGTTCAGAATGGGCGCGGCAGAATCATCTGGCAGAACAATCAGAGAGCGGGCCATAAACTCCTTCTGTGTGCGTAAGCAACTTCCACTTGCGACCTTTGATCGCGACCGTCAGCCGAAGCTCGCTTACGCCATGGACACACGGTTAACTTCCGACGGCCGCTATTTCGGCCGATTCCTTCACGTCGCAGTAAATGGGAACAGCGGCAGCGGGCGCCGGGGCTGTCCTACCCATCTGCAAGTTGTGCAACCCGTGATAAATTCCCCTTACGGACATGAGCTCCTCGTGCGTGCCTTGTTCAGCCACAACCCCTCCCTTGAGCACCACAATCTTGTCGGCGCAACGAATTGTGCTGAGCCGATGCGCAATCGTGATGACGGTACGTCCCTTCATAAGCCTCTCCAGTGCCTCGATCACGAGCGTTTCAGACTCCGTGTCTAGGGCGGCTGTCGGCTCATCTAGTATTAGTATGGGACTGTTGCGGACGATCGCACGAGCGATCCCGATTCGCTGACGTTGCCCACCGGAAAGCGTCAGGCCTCGCTCCCCTACGATCGTGTCGTAGCCGCGCGGCATGCGGAGGATAAACTCTTCGGCATTCGCCATGCGGGCAGCCTCGCGAATCTCCTCCTCGGTTGCGGATGGGCGCCCGTACGCAATGTTGTCACGAACCGAGCCGCGAAACAGAACGGTGTCCTGCAATACAAATCCAAGTTGGTTGCGTAATCCACGCAACTTGTAGTTCCGGATGTCGACGCCATCGAGCGACACTCCCCCGCACGTCGGATCGTAAAAACGCGCAATAAGGCTCACAACCGTCGATTTGCCTCCGCCCGTGGGACCGACGATGCCGCAGAATTGGCCTGGTTCGACTGTGAAATGTACATCCTGCAGAACTGGCGACTGCTTGTCGTAGCCAAAACCAACGTGATCGAAGACTATCTCGCCCCGGACTGCCTGCGGCTCCTGCGCATCTGCCCGCTCAGCAATGGTCACATCCGTCTCGAGAATCGCCTGCACACGCTCGACAGCCACGCCGACCTGCGCAATGTTGTTTGTCATCTTCGCGATGTCCTGCACAGGCTTGAAGAAGCGAGTTAGATAAGCCAGGAACACGATGAGCGTGCCTGCCGTCATAGAACCGTGTACGATCAGCGCTGCACCACGCCACAATACGAAGCCGGTACAGAGCGCAACAATCATGTTCGTAAGTGGAGACATCAGCGCTTTGACCCGCCTCGCACTTAAAGCCGCATCGACGCTGGCGCGGCTGGCTCCCTCGAGTTTTTTCTCCTCCAGTTCTTCGAGACCGAAGGCCTGGACCACGCGTTCAGACTCCAGGCCCTCCTGCACGATCGACAGGATATCCGACTCCTTTTGTCTTACGTTCCGCGTAGCTTGTCGGACCGCCTTCTTGAAGCGAGCCATAAAGAAGAGCAGAAATGGAGTGACCCCGACAGCAATCAGCGCGAAGTCCCAGTCAAGCAGGAACATGAGCACCAGCATTTCGACAATGGTCAGAATGTCGACCAACATGGCCAGCGTGGAAGACGATGCGAAATTCTCAATCGTCAGGATGTCGTTGGTAATCGTGCTTAGCAGGGCTCCGGTTTGATGGGTGTCGTAGAAGGAAAGCGAAAGTCGCTGCAAGTGATCGTAGGTCCGTAGCCGCAGGTCGTGCGCGATCCACTGCCCAACGCTTTCGGTCTGGTAATCCTCAACATAAGACGCGATTGAACCGATGAGTGCGATGAGCACTACCAGCAAACCTGCGAACCCGGCCACCCTTAAGTTGCCGGTTCCGAGGGTATGCATCAAGGCGGGAAAGTATCGTTCAGCGTCCGCGAAAATAGCGAGCCGGTGATTGCCTGCCACATTATCAATAATGATCTTGATGGGCCACGGCGCAGCCAACCCCATGAGAGTTTCGATCACCATGGCCAGGAAGATGATCACTAGGCCGGCGCGATAGGGCTTGACCAGTTGGCGTAGCAGTTTATTCATCGGAAGAGGCCTCGGTGTGTTCAATCCTTGCCGCTGATCGCGCAAGCGGGGAACAGAAACGGATTAGCGCTTGCTGCGTGCCAGATCCGCCTTTCATCAAGCCGCCGTTGAAGAAGCCCGATGCTTGCGCATTGCTTCTGGGTCCTTCACGGGCGGTGCGGCGCTCCTCCCGCCCCAGGGCGCCGTGCAGATCGAGTACTTGTGGCATCTTAAGAGACAACCATCGGGGAAGAAATAGGGGTTGCTACACGGTAGCCTGTGCGTTGTCACACAAGGTCTAGGGTTCTTGGAAGGGGTAGTCTGGTTTAAGTGTGGTCACGCATAATCGGTATGTGGCCACACTCATTTCCAATGTGTTTTTAGCTCGTCTAGACTCAGTATATTGACGCATGTGATTTCGCCTCGTCAGGCTGAGTTCTGGAAGACAAATGCCCTATCAGGGTCCCAAATGATTGCGTCAGAAGATGCGGGGTAATCCATTTTCAACCGTCATCAGGCCTGGACGGTGGAACCGATCTTCGAACTCAGTTGCCCTGTTATTTGAAACCCGCGCACGCGGCGGTTCTGCATTCGCTCCAACGCGCAGAGATTTTTTGCTGAGACCATAAATCGCACGATGACGATCTTGATAGTAGACGACAATGCGGGCATAAGAAAACTGCTGCGGCGAGCCCTAAGAAAAATCGCATCGAACATCTTTGAATGTGCCGATGGATCACAAGCACTCGCGATGTATACGGAGTGCCTTCCAGACATAGTTTTAATGGATATCAAGATGCAACATCTTGACGGCCTGGCGGCCACGCAACAGCTTCGCGAATGCTATCCCTTCGCCCGGGTCGTTATCTTGACCGACTACGATGACGACCAACTTCGGGCTGCAGCGCAAAAGGCAGGTGCGTGCGCCTACGTGACCAAGCAGGATCTTACCGGGTTGGATTCGATCGTCGTACGCTTCGCCGCCCTGTAATACCAGGGTGGTAGGCAAACCATGCCATTTTCATACAGCCGCCTGTTTGCTCAAAACAAATTCCGCAGTGACCGTCGTTCCTTGATTCAGTTCGGACCGGGTGGTTATGGTTCCACCCAAAAGGGTAGCCCGCTCCGCCATCCCAATCGCTCCGAACCCGCCCAGCGCCGCGGCTGACCGATTCGATTCGGCAGGGTAGCCATGGCCGTTGTCTTGTACCACCAGTGTTATTCGATCGGGATCTCGTACGGCCTTGACCATCACGCAGGTGGCTTCTGCATGCTTCATTATGTTCGTCAGCGCTTCCTGAACGATCCGGTAGAAGTTGATCCGCAGTTCCTCAGGAAACGCTTGATCGATGTCCCCAATCTCCACGATTACTTTGAAGCGGCCGGCGATCGAAGCCTTATGAGCCAACGCCTCGACAGCTTTGGCAAGACCCAGGCGATCCAACTGGAAAGGCCTTAAGTTGTAGGAAATCTGCCGGGTTTCGTCAAGGGCGATCTGCGCCTCGGCGCTGATCTCTTCCATGGGGTCCGGCTCTTCGCCTTCATCCGCACGTGCGCGTCGCTCAAGCAGTGTCATCAGCGCTAAATTGTTGATTACGATCAAGCGTTGTCCCAGGGAGTCGTGAAGTTCCGCTGCGATCCGCTTCCGCTCGCGCTCCTGGGAAGCGATCAATTCTTGCGAAAATGTACGCTGTTGGCGTTCCGCGCGCTGCAGCATCGATACTCGCCGTCTCCACATATAAATCGTGAGCAGGACCACGCCAAGCAGAAGCGTCATCATGAACCACTCCGTGCGATAAAAGGGGGCGAGCACATGGATGCTCAGCTCTTGTGGGTCCGTATTCCATACCCCGTCAATGTTCGCTGCGATTAACTGCAAAGTGTATTTACCGGGCTGCAGGTGAGAGAAGTACAACCTCCTCCTGGTACCCATGTCGGTCCACGTCGGGTCGAGCCCCAGCAGCTTGTAACGAAATGTAATCTGATCGGACTTGATCAAGCTGGGTGACGTGTAATCGATCTCGAGGTTATGCTGATCGGGCGCGAGACAAACGAATCTGGCATTGGACGTTTGCACCTGGTCAACCAGCACTGATTCAATCACCACTTTGGGGGCCGGTGGACCGGGAGAGACACTCGCAGGATCGATGACGGCGATGCCATTTTGCGTCGGGAACCACAACCTTCCGGCATTGTCTTTCGCACTGGCTGGAGCGATACCGCCATTGCATTCTATGTTGAGCATGCCGTCTCGCTTGCCGTAGACAATGGACGTAATGCGGCTTCGTTTTCCGGCAGCAACGTCGTTCAGCTCCTGCTTTTTTACCCTGTAAATCCCATGATGCGAACTGATCCATAGATTCCCGCGATCGTCTTCCTGAATTGCAAAGGCTCCATTATCGAAAAGCCCATTGCGCGTGCTGAAGTGAGTCACCTGCTCGTTCTGAAGGCGCAACAACCCATTGTCATAGGTGCCAATCCAGAGGATACCTTGGGGATCCTCGTACAAAGCCCAGACCGCACCCCTGGCTAAAAACTCACCTCGGCTTAAGGAGGTGAAACGGCCGTGATCGTATCTCGCCAGAAATTGGTATCCGCCAAACCACAGAGATCCCGAAGCACTTTGCGTGATGACGTTTAGGTCTCTTGTAGAAACACCTTCGGTCCCACTGTACGTATGACTTTTGCCATCGCGGTATGACACGAGGCCGCCATTGGTCCCAAACCACAACGTTCCTTCCCTGTCTTGATACATCGTCTGCACGATCGAGTGTTCTGGCAACACAAGGCCGGTGGGCGGCCGCTGAAATTTACCTTCTGTCAGCACTCGAAGGCCGCCATGGGTTCCGACCCAAAGTTTGCCTGAACTGTCTTCCAGCAAGGCAGTAATCAGGTTCCCTGGTGCGAAATCATTCACTGTGTAGTTGGTAAAACGCCCTTCATCGTAAAGAATGAGATTCGGCCAGCCTCCAATCCACATCCCGCCTGCCCTACTCTTCAGGAGCGAATAGATATCGGCTGTTTCAAGCCCTTGCTCCCTTGACAGAGTGCGCACCTGCTGTCTTTCCATTTGGTACAAGCCCACTCCGTCTCTGGCAAACCAGAGTGTTCCCTCCCTGTCTTCAAACATCATCCCGAACGATAGCGACTGCTCACCTTTGGCAGAGGAGTAGCGCACTGAACGGAAGAAATCGGATCCTAGCTGGACCTGCCAGATATTCCCATGGCTGTCCTTGTGCGGGATGAAGATCTCGCCGGAGTGTAAAACAAAGACTCCATCACGCGAACTGACGTACCGGCCATCCTTCCTTCTAAGCCAGAAGGTTCCATCATCATCCGCGGCTATGGCTGCAACTGCATCGCGCGGGAGCCATTTTGGCAGGGCGTATATATGAAATTGTCCCTTGAAGAAAACATAAAGTTGGGACGCGACGACTCCCCACGCCCCTCCTGCCCATTTGATGTCCTTGTAGGGAATTCTCATGTCCTTCGGGGTTATATCGATGAATCGCTGCGTTCGCTCGTCCCATTGCAGAATGCGATCTTTCAACTGAATCCAGATGTGACCGTGCTCATCCCCCATCTCGGAGAAAATGATACTGTTGTAGTCCTTGCGAGGGTTGTAGATCGTTTGAAACGAACCTTGGTGATACCGGGTTACACCGGCCTCAGAAATCATCCATAGGTCGTCCCCAACGCCTCTGCGCAGGCCGGTAAACCGGTTCGATTCGATGCCTGGGCTATTCTCGCGGTCAAAAAGAAAAAAGCGGATGCCATCGAAGCGCGCCAGGCCGTCAAGAGTTGAGAGCCACAGGTAGCCATCGGAAGTTTGCGCAACGCCGCGGAACGCACCCTGGGGCAAGCCTTCGTCCGCAGTCCACAGGTTCGCCCGGTATTGCGCATGGGCGAGAAAAGAGCTGCAAACCAGGAACAGAAGGAAAGCTGCAGCCGTGCGCGTGCCTGAACCCATTCGACCTCTCCGTGCTCTTCGCAGCGGCTGAAGCCGTTCCCTAATAAGACCTTTCACTGCGATCCCCTCAATAGCTGGTCGGCTGTTGATGCGGTTTACGTCGTCAGTTTGTCTTTGTACTGCAGGGCGAAGCGGGGTAATGCGTTCGAGCCCATGATCCCCAGCTTGCGTGAGATGTTCGTTCGGTGGTTTTCGACCGTGCGGTAGTGGATAGATAAGTCTGCGCCTATCTCCTTGCTCGATTTGCCTTCTGCGATGAGCTTAAGAATTCGGCGTTCCGCCGGTGTAAGATCGCGCAGCAAACCGGCGTCTGACGGAACTGGTTCCTGAGGAAGCATGAACTGATCGACAATACCCGAGCTGACATAGCGGCGCCCGGCCATAACCGTCTTGATAGCTACGGCGATCTCTGCCAAAGCGCTGTCTTTTACCAGGAAGGCGCCGCCCCCCGCCTCCATCGCCGCATGGAACAGGTCTCGTTCTTTATGCAGGGTGAGAAAGATGATCCTTGTTTCCCAATTGTTCTGCTTCACCGTTCGAGCGATGGTGAGGCCGTCTTTCCTGGGCATCTCGACATCGATAATCGCCACATCGGGGCGTAACTGCTCGATCATAGCAAGCGCCTGTGCTCCATCATGGGCTTGGGCCACCACTAAAAACGCTTCGTCCCGCTGAATGTTCATGACCAGTCCGCTCACTACAATCGGGTGGTCATCCGCCACCAAGATTCGAATTTTGTCGGACATCGGCCCCTCGCTTCATCTGCTCATCGCCCTGCGATCTTCGGGGATTGACGGCTAATCAACGATCTGGAACTTAGCCCATTAAAGCATGCCTGGTGAGAGAGGGCTGCATCGCATTGTCTCCGGTTGTAGCTCATGCGGCAACTCCCGGGGCCGGGACTGTCTCCCCCTTAGACCGTGTGGTGACACATATAGGCACTGCTCACGATACGCAGTACCCTTTTTTCGGATACACAACCAGTCACTCTAATCGATTGCGGTGGACCTAAAGGAAGGCTCCCAATGTTTAACCGGTTTTTTGCATTACCTATAATTTTCTTGTTGTGCGGTGTTTTCTCCCTTGCAGCAGCCCAGGATTCCCGGGTAGTGAACGAACCTTCGTTCCCGCAGACATGTTCGGTGTTTCGCGCGGTCCTTCACGCGAATGCGGACGAGGGCCCGCTCCCAAGGGCGAGTGTTGAGGATCAGGATGATGAGTCTAACGTAGAAACAGCAGAGCTTCAGCAGAAACTCGACCGTTGTGAGCAAGGGAAGGCGGTTGAGCTGTCACTGGGCACGGACCCGCGGCGCAATGCCTTCCTTATCAGTCCGATCAATGTTCCGGTCGGTGTTTCGCTCATACTGGATGGTGGTGTTACCTTGTACGCCTCGAGAGACCCTGCTCTTTATCAGCAGCAAACGCCCGGCGTGACCTGCGGTGATCTTGGTCCGAAAGATATCTACAAAGTGGGCGTTGGCTGTAATTCCCTGATCACCCTTACAGCGAATAGCGGAATCTACGGCTACGGAGTCATCGACGGACAAGGAGGCAAGCTCCTCCTTTCCGGGCCTTATGCGCATGACTGCACGTGGTGGGATTTGACTAACTTTAAGAACCGGCCGTCGCAGCCGGGCGCGTCTTGTGTCATTCCATACAACGGCATGGTCAACGGGCAGGCAAGCCCGATACTCATTTCAGCAGGCAATGCAGAAACCCCAGTAGATCAGCCGGCGGACTGCGATAAAGGGCGCAACAGCCTCAACTGCGATCTCACTCTTTATAAGGTCACAGTGCGCAACCCGCCCTATCACTCCATGAGGTTTGGTGGCCAAAACGTAACTATCTGGGGTATCAGAGTCCAGTCCCCCTGGAACATTCCGAATACAGACGGCATGGATATTCATGCCTCGAACGTCACTGTGTATGACGCCACCGTCGCCAATGGCGACCAGGAGGTTACTCTGGTATCGAACGAATACCCTTCGACCAACATAACCATCGACCACTTTCACGGCTATGGAAAAGCTGGCATCACGACCCTGGGCGCTGGAGTCGCTACCTCGAATATTCTGGTTACCAATGCTTACATCACCGGCGACCTGCCAAGCGTGAATCTCGCGGAGCAGACAGTTAACGGACAAACGTTTGCCTGGATGCAAAAGAAGTTCCAAATCACAGGCCTTGGGCAGGCGTTGATGAATGCCGTCGACGTCGACGCTTTGGCGATCAACAACACCACCCAATCACGCGGAATAGGATCAAAAATCTCGAACGTGGCCTTCCAATCCATTTGCGTTGCGGACGTGCGCAGCCCCATCAACCTTGAGCTCGACGCAACGGACTCTCCGCTACCTAGCGCGAAAGGCATCACTTTCAGAGACGTTCACGTACTTGCACCTTCCGACCAGAAGCAGACGGTCCGCCACCCCGATGGTTCGCTTTCTGGCATAGGCACCTACGACCTTGAATTCATAGCGCCCGGAACAGTTAGCGGCGGAGAAACGTCCACCAACGAGTTCACCCTTGACAATGTTGTCCTTGACAACTTCGCCGATGGAACCACATCTCTGGGGCTCGTCACTGCCTCGAACAATCTCATTACAACGACAACGAACATCTACCCGGCAGTTTTGAACGGTCTGCACGCGGATTCAAAGGGCGTTAGTAAGAAGGTTGACGGTACCAAATTGATGCTCACGTCCAACGACTACCAGAGCACTACTGAGGTCAACGATCCTACCTTAGCGTATCAATGCCCTGCCCCGCCCTCATTCCTGACGGGAGACTTGTTTGTGTCGCTCGGTGAGGGGCCGGCCTACGGTCAATCGACAAATCTGCAGCAAGCCTATATCAACAGTGGGGACTCGATTACGCTGAGCGCGGTTGTCCAACCTGCTATGTCGCAGACGACCCTGTTCACCTACATGGGCTACGCGTATAATCCCGGCCTGCTTTCGATAGGCTCTCCTGCGCTCACCAACCAGGTTCGCTTCTATGAAGAAGATCGCTACCTTGGGTCTGCCAGCCTTCGTGCCAACGGAACCTTGGCATCGTTGGTGCTGGAGCATGTCTCCCCTGGGCACCATAAGTACAGGGCTGAGTATCCCGCGGACAAGTTCTATAAAACTTTCTCCTTCGGACAGGTTACGGTTGCCGCTGCTGCCAAGGGCTGGTAAGTTCCAATCGCTGACGAAAGTTTACAGCCTAAAGATTTGTGTCTGAGGGTAAAGATTAGGAAGAAGCGCAGGTGTAACAGCGGTTCGCTGGAGGCGGGCTGATGTCCACTCTGGACTGTAGAGTCGTAGCTTGTGAAATGGTTAGACAGGTAGGGAGTCCTCACACCCGAGTGTAGTACTCCTTGCTGCATTAACGTCATCCTTTTGCACCTTCTTCGCACGAAGGAAATTCTACTTGTAATTTGTAAAGGGACGATGTGTTCAGGGCCATGGGCCCTGGTGGGGACCGAGTCGTCATCGCGTATATCGAGGCGATGGATTTGTCCAAACTCGATCCAACGACTTCAAAGTCTTATCCATCGAGAAACTCTCGATGGATAAGAAGACGTTGGAGAAGATGCACGCGAAAGATTGCATGGCTCATGACAAATTGAAGGAAGACATCGAGGGTTTTCGAAGGCCTTTGGAGGAATTAGAACAGCTCCTTGCTAAACGCCTCAGTGAGTGACGAATTCGCCCCGTCGCATCGGCCCACGAAGCTCATTTTTCGAGCAGTCTACACTGCTGATGAGGCCGATTGCCATTTCGATTGGGAGCGATCAATGTAGCCGGAGGGGAAGCAGATGGCCGATGAAGCCGATCTTGTAAAACGTATCGAGGAGACGCTGCGCGCTGTCATCGATACACTCATCGATGGCGAAGAAGGATTTCGCCTGCTAGGTCAAGCTCTTAAAGATGACAGCCTTAAAGCTTTATTTCTTGCTGAGGCCGAGACACGGGCGGATTTCCACCGAACGCTGGAGGAGGCGCTTCATCAAATCGGCGTGGCGGATGCGACTGAAACCGGGACTGTAATTGGAATGATCCACAGAAGCTGGGGCGACATCAAGGCAAAGCTCGGAAGCACCGATCGAGACCTGCTGGAGACCGCCTGCCAAGGCGAGGAGTCTGCGCTACAAAGCTATAAGCTCGCGCTTGAAAAGGAGCTTCTCATGCCGATCCGTCAAGTCCTGATAAAACAGCAATCACACGTCGGGGAAACATTGAAATATCTCCAGCTAGCTGCGGAAGGCGTTGTTTAGCTTTCCGGGCTTTCATTTGGTGCTGTCGCAGTAGGACGATTTGCTATTCTTTGCACTGACTGCGAGGAGTTGGCGAGCGATGAGACAGGCATTGAATCCATTGATGGCGAAGGTGTTAAAGCGCTTGCACTATCCCTTGGATGTGATCCTGCTTTGTGTCCGCTGGTACAGCGTATCTGTTGAGTCTTCGGCATCTGGAAGAGATGATGGCCGATCGCGGGATCTCTGTCGATCACTCGACGGTACACCGCAGGGCGATCAAGTCATTGTGCTTAGACTTTGAGGAAGGCGTCGAGAAATTGAAGATGGAGGAGCTCCACGCCGCAGAGTCCGACGGATTCCACCTGAAGGCCGGAGACCTTCTCTTAAAGAAGGAAGGCGAATATGGGAACCCAAAAGTTAAGGTCTATATGATTTCAAAGCTGGTATTTCGTCCAGACCAATCACCCATAATATACGGGAGACAGCGCTTAAAGGACGGGATATCCTTCCACTCGACGCAGACAGTCCTGTGTTTCCGCGCCGACGAGGTACCGACGGCAATCGGGCATGTTGATTACTGGCAGCAGCTTGCCCAGGCGACACCTCAGATTCACCGAGGCAGCTGGATCAAGCCCGCAGTAGCACGTTCGCCCTACCTGGTGTACAAGCCTCTTCCACAGATGAGTAATTCAGCTCAGCGATAACGGTATGTGGTGTCGAGGCTGCCAATGTCGAACCACGCCAAGCATCTCTACGTGTGCGAAGTGGCAAAGTTTCTTGTCTCGGATCCATCCTAAGCGCGCCCTGAAGTCCGCATGACTTCTTCACCTTCGCAAGCTCGGCAGGCAGGGGAAGGTCGGGATCGCCCGAGCCGAAGAAGACCGCCGTTCCTCCAAGACCGCCGTCATAGTTCATCTCCATCCCAGAGGTCCTGGGTAAGCCTGGGTTACGTGTCAACGTACCCAGACTTGTTCCAGGTAGAGCTGCTTCCTGACTTGAATTGGCTAGTCTTGTCCGGTCAAAGTCGGTCAGGGGCGGGAAAAGTTCGGTACTGTCCCAGAAACATGTTGAGAGGGTAAAGAACATTCAATCATGGCGCTTGGCTTGGCCTCGTCCGCCCTTGTCACTATAAATCCGCTTCAGGGTTTACTCGTGCAAACTCCACTCCATAGCTGCTCACCGAGCGTGTCTGGAGCCACGACGCTCCACTCTCCACCTGAGCCGGAATAACTTATGGGATGGCATCGTCAACTTAATGGGTGTGAGAAGCTGAGGTGGTGAGCAGCGCCGAGCGGTATCATCGTCATCGTTTTCCGATCGAAGTAGTGGAGCACTGCGTCTGGCTGTATTACCGCTTCTGCCTGAGCTACCGCAATATCGAAGAGATGATGGCTGTTCGCGGTGTTCGAGTGACGTATGAGACGGTTCGGGAATGGTGCCGGAAGTTTGGCGCCCTCTATGCGGCGCAGCTTCGAAAGAGTCGCCCTCGCATCGGTTCAAAGTGGTATCTGGATGAAGTCTTCCTCAAAATGAACGGCGTTCAGCATTATCTATGGCGGGGTGTGGATCAGAACGGCGTCACTATCGACATCCTGGTACAGCCGAAGCGGGATCGCTGGGCCGCACTGCGCTTCTTTCGCAAGCTACTGCACTCCGCAGGAGGTGTTCCCCGCGTCATCGTCACGGACAAACTTCGAAGCTATGCTGCAGCGAAAAAGCTAATCTTCCTGAGATAGAACACCGGCAGAGCCGCTATCTGAACAATCGGTGTGAGAACTCCCATCAGCCCACACGCACACGAGAAAGACAGATGAAACGCTTCCAGAACCCTGAACAGGCACAACGTTTTCTTTCCAGCTTCGAATCGATCAACGCTCTATTCCGCCTTCGCCGACATTTACTCTCAGCAGCTAGCTATCGACGTCGCCTCACCCATGCACTTCAACTCTGGCGTGCTACCGTCCTTGCCGTTGTAAGACTCGGCACCCCCACGACAAATAATTCCACAAAGAAGCAACGCAGTATTGTCATACCGACATCGGTCGCCCAGTCCTCTTCGCAGACGCTGACCGAACGATCTCGATCAAATCTACAACTTTCGTGGTAAAGACAGTTTTGCGGTTGTCGAATATAAGTGTGGTCATGCGTTAGCCCTTTGTACCTCGCACGGAACACCAATGGTACGCTAAGTTGCTCTCCAGGTTCGTCAGATTACCGGCAGCGTGACAGATCTCGCTGCTAGGCCTCACGCGATCACTGCACCAACGATTCACCTGACTCCGCCCTCAACACGGTCGGCATTGTTTGGTCGTTGGGATAGGGACACGAAATGACCTGCCAATCCTCCCCATCCTTAACCCTAACCTTTGGCGAAAGCAACCAGCAGCCGTTTCCGAAAGATGACGGCACTCCCTCATCCCAAGAGGAGCAACCATGAAGAGCTTCCTGCCCGTCGCACTTTCCTTATTGGCCATGAGCCCAATGGTCGTCAATGCTCAAGAACTTAACCCCTCGGTCGCAGCCGCGAACCAGAACCTCGCGCCCTCGAAGCTTGTCTCTCCAATGAAGGCCGTGTCGCCCGCGATCACAGCCGCATACGGCAAGCTGCCGCTAAGCTTTGAAGCGAACCAAGGCCAGAGCGATCCGCAGGTGAAGTTCCTCTCCCGCGGACAAGGCTATTCACTTTTCCTAACCGACACCTCCGCAGTGTTATCGCTTTCGAAGGGCATACCTTCGCAGCCGAAGACCAGTGCAATGGCCGGCAACGCTGCTCATCAAAGACCCGCCAAGATCAAGACGGATGTCGTGCGCATGGAGCTTGCTGGCGCAGCGCGCGGCATGCAGGTGAGCGGGGCCGACCCTCTGCCCGGCAAAGCCAACTACTTACTCGGCAAAGACTCATCGCAGTGGCACTCGAATGTGCCCACTTATGCCAAGGTGAAGTACAGCAACGTCTATCCCGGCATTGACCTGGTTTATTACGGCAACCAGCGGCAGTTGGAGTATGACTTCGTCGTCGCGCCCAATGCCGACCCGAATCAGGCACGGCTGCACTTCGCCGGAGCCGGCAAACTAAAGCTGAATAGCGGCGGCGACCTTGAAATCATCGTCGAGGACGGCGAAATAGCCTTCCATAAACCGGTCATCTATCAGATGAAGGATGGGGAGCGTCAGCCGGTTGAAGGCAGCTTCCAGCTGATGGCGAAGAACAGTGTAGGGTTCCGGTTAGCGAGCTATGACCATAGCCGAGAGTTGGTGGTGGATCCGATTTTGGCCTACTCCACCTACTTGGGCGGAACTGGCAATCCGAATCTCGCATACGACTCTGTCGCGGGCGTTGGTGTAGACGCGGCTGGCAATGCGTACATAGCAGGTTATACGATCTCCACTGACTTCCCGGTGACCACCGGCGCTATTTCTTCTAATCCGGATCACCACTCATCGGCCCCACGTGGCTACGTGACTGAGTTCGACCCGACGCTCTCCACTTTGGTCTACTCCACCTACTTTGGTGGGGACCAGACTCACCCAGGTGGAGGAGACACTTACCCAGCTGCACTCTTTGTAGACGGCAGCGGCGCCGTCTATCTCACCGGCATGACCTATAACTCCCACTTTCCCGCTACCCGCGGACCTTTCGGGGTCATCAACAGCCAGGAGAATGCATTCGTCACCAAACTGGCCCCGGGCGGGTCGGCGCTGGTGTATTCCTTCCTCATTGCAAGCTCTCTTCCGGGCCCAACAGCGATCACCGTCGACCGCTACGGAAGCGCATACTTAACCGGAGGCGTCAACGCTTTTTATGATCCGCAAGCGAACGGCACCTACCCGACGCCCCCCGGAGCTTACCAGGCATCAAGCACAGCCACGGTAGACACCGGCTATGCCTTTGTCACCAAGATAAATCCCGAGGGAACCGCCTTCGACTACTCGACTTACCTTGGCGGACCATCGATTCCTGACATCCTCCCCCCTCCGGAAACAACTGGGCTTGCCATCGCCGTTAACGACGCCGGCGAAGCCTATGTGGCTGGAAGAACGGGCTTCGTGAGTTTCCCCACCACTCCGGGCGCGTTCCAATCGGTCAATAAAACCACTGCAACGTCCGGTGGGTCGAATGGGTTTATTGCCAAGCTGAATGCTGCCGGTAGCGGACTCATCTATTCGACCTACCTGGGAGGCGCCTCCTCCGCGGGCCCGTACTATGGCGACGAAATCACCTCCATCGCGCTGGACCACGAAGGCGAAGCCTATGTCGCCGGTCAAGCGTCATCGCTCGACTTTCCGACGACCGCCGGCGCTTATCAGAGGGACACAAGTGGACCCCAGTTCTACGCCGGCTTCATCAGCAAGATGAATCCGACCGGTACTGCTCTGGTGTACTCCACTTACCTAGGGGGAACGACCATCCAGGATGTTGCCCCTCAGCAGGGCACGACCATTGCTGGTCTGGCCATCGACGAATCGAAACATGTATTCATAACTGGGGCAACCTCGTCCAATAACTTTCCTGTGACCCCAGATGCCTTTCAGAGGACGACCAACGTCCTACCGGGCTCCTGGGACGCGAATAACGCGTTCTTCGCCGAGCTAAATGCCACCGGGTCGTCCCTGCTCTACTCCACTTATCTCGGCGGGCACCCTCCCCCACAGGACGTACCGTCGGGTGACGCTGCAGCCGGCATCGCCCTCGACGGTAGCGGACATGCTTTTATCGTGGGCCTGGCATCTTCCGTGGACTTCCCCGTCACCTCGAAGGCGCATCAGCAAGAGAATAATGCTGGAGAAACTCTTCACTATGCCGGCCAGGTCAACGATTTTGTAACCAGGTTCGATCTCGGGGCAATGCCAGCCGCTTCCGCGACTCTCACCGGGGTCTACGTCGACGACGGTAGCTTTCAATACGAAGGAGGGCTGCCCCTGACGTTCACTGCCGTGGTTAGGCCCTACGATGGGTACAGTATTCCGACCGGAACGGTAGACTTCATGGTCGATGGGGTGATGGTGAAGAGCGTTCCGCTAGGATTTGGCGGCTTTGCCGTGTACAACGAAAATGACCTGAGCCTAGTTACCCATATCGTCACAGCGAGATATGAGGGAAGCGCCCTGAATGACCCATCCACTAGCGATCTCACGACAGTGAGTGTCGATGGCGGCGCGGCGCCCCCCACCTATCCTCAGCCTGGAGGCACCTACAACCGCCCGGTAAAGGTGGCAATTGAAAGCGCCACTTCGGAGGCCACTATCCACTACACAACCGACGGAACCTTTCCGACCGTGGCCTCGGCGAAGTACGTCGGGCCGATCACCATCTCCGCCACCAGGACTGTTCACGCTATTGCGGTGAAGAGCGGTTTCACCAGCGCGTCTACGGCCGCGATCTATACCATCGTTCCGTCCGCCATCCCCACCAAGACTGCAATTACCTCTGATGTGAACCCGTCTGCGTTCAACGAAAGGGTGACGTTTACTGCTAGGGTGACCGCATCTTCCGGAGCGACCCCGACGGGTACGGTGATGTTCAAGGATGGCAGCCAACTGCTGGGCACGGCCCCACTGGTTAAGGGGGTAGCCAAATTCACCATCCCCACTTCCCTCACGTTATACGGACACACCATCTCGGCGCTCTATACCGGGAGCGCCACCAATGTCGAAAGCGGAGCGAGCCTCACCCAGGTAGTTGTTCCGTGACCCGTCGGAGGAAAAGATGGCGATGGAACCGCCTTGGAAAACGCTGCGCGTTTCCCACTTTCCCTCCGCACGGCTGCGGCTGGGTTTTCTCTGAAAAGAGATCCGTCTTCAAGCCTGTTGCCCGGCGCCCGTCCCGATCCAGAACCACTTCGCGCAACCCGCCGTAATACTCTTCGTCCTGGCGTTTCATCGAGTAGCATGACGAGCATAGTCCGAGAGCGAGGATCTCCGAGCGCCCACATGGACAGAAGATTCCTCGCTGTTTCATGGGCCGCTTATGCTTCATGCTTCCCTGCCCCGACCGAAGTACATATAGACCGTGTTTCTTGACACTCCCAGCTCTTTCGCGAGCTTCGTCTTCGACTCGCCCGCCGAGATTCGGTGGAGAAGAACGGTGGCCTGTGCCGCCGTCAGGATCCTCTTGCGGCCATGGTAAGCACCTCGTTTCTTTGCGAGGACGATCCCCTCTCTCTGGCGCTCCTTGATCAGCTCCCTTTCAAACTCCGCAATCGCGCCCATCACGCTCAGGAGCAGGTTCGCCATCGGGGAGTCTTCCCCCGTGAATGTCAGGCTCTCCTTCACAAAGCAAACCTTGACGCCCTTGGCGGTTAGCTTTTTCACAAGCAGCCGCAGATCATCAAGGTTCCGAGCAAGCCTGTCCATCGAGTGACAGAAAACGGCTCTTTTGCAAGATTGAAGTCATGGGCGGAAAGAGTCTGAGGCGTTTTCACATCCGTAGGTCAAGCAGTTTGAACTAGAAGTCTTTCATCGATGAGCGCTACCGCCTCTGCAAGAGCACAAGGGCCAATGCCGAAAGCGCGTTCGACGATGCGTGCCTCACCCAAGATGTCACGCGTGAGATTGAAGACTGCCGCCTGACCCTTCCGTAAAGCACGCATCACCTCAAAACCTTTGATCGTCGCATAGGCAGTCTTCAGCGTCTTGAAGCCCCGCACTGGACGGATGAGTTGTTTCAGCTTGCCATGATCGGCCTCGATGACGTTGTTCAAGTACTTGACCTGTCGATGCATCGTTGTCTGGGGACATTTGCCTTCGGCCTTCAGTTCTGCAATCGCAATACCATAGGCCGGCGCTTTATCCGTGTTGATGACCTCCGGCTTCTCCAAGCCCTTCAAGCTGCGTAATGCCTTGCCAAGGAAGCGTTTTGCCGCTTGGGCGTTCCGTGTTGGGGAGAGATAGAAGTCGATCGTCTCCCCATGCTTGCCGAGCGCCCGGTATAGGTAGGTCCATCGACCGCGAACTTTTACGTACGTTTCGTCGACTCGCCAGCTCGTCGATTGCGGGCGTCGCCACTGCCAGCGCAGCCGCTTCTCCATCTCAGGCGCATATCTTTGAACCCAGCGGTAGATCGTGGAATGATCAACGCTCACGCCGCGTTCGCCCATCATCTGCTTGATATCCCGATAACTGATGCCATAGCGACAGTACCAACGCACCGCCCAAAGGATGACCGCTCCTTCAAATTGACGCCATTTGAAATCTGACATGTCTCGCTCCGCTCGCCTTCAGCTCATTCTCACGACACATCCCCAACTTTGCAACAGAGCCCATGGAACTCCGCGATCTCCTTTCAGACGCTGAATACTTAGGTCGCAACAAGAATCCACGCCAAAGCGCGAATCCGCTACGCTACGTCGCGTCGCCGGGTCTTAACGGAAACTCGAGGTGATTTGCAAGAGCTTGTAAACCTAACGGTGGAGTTCTGTGGCACCGATAGTGGCCGGAGGATGAAGGATTTGGCGCACGCGAGCTGAGGCTCGTCCTCATCGGAGGCGATTACAGATGGGCTGGCGCGAGCTCTCGATGTCGATCCCTCATAGCCGCCGCTACTCCGGCACTAGTGGGAATTGACACAACAGCTGCACTCCGGCACAATAACTGCAATTTCGTCCTGCTTGTTTGGCGTCATACATCGCTTGGTCAGCCGTGGCCAGCCAATGTTGTACAGAAACCGTTTGAGGATTAAGGGGGCGATCCCAAAGCTAGCGGTGACCTGAATGAACGGATCGTGTTGAACTGGAACGGACTGGAGGTGCAAGCGCAAACGCTCCGCCGTTTCACCCGCCTGTGTGATGCTTGTTTCCTGCAGGAGGATCCCGAATTCTTCGCCTCCTAATCTGCCCAAGATGTCACCATGTCTTAGCTGGCTTGCGAGCTCTCGAGAGGCGGTTTGGAGAACGAGATCACCCGTCGGGTGGCCATAAACGTCATTCACTCGCTTGAAGTCATCGAGGTCTAACAAGAGGAGGGCAGCGGGACGTCCCCATCGCCTGTATCTCGATAGAATTTTCTCCATTTCGAGCGTAAAGCCCCGCCGCGTTACTGCCCCGGTGAGGTGATCTGTCTCGGCGATCCGCCGCAATTCGAGTTCATTCCCTGCAAGAGTTGCGAAGCTCTTCAGGATTTCGATCTCATTCGGGCTATAGCTTCGAGGAACGACGTCTATGACGCAGAGTGAACCTACGTTATAGCCGTCGGGGGTCGATAGAGGAAAACCAAGGTAGCTCCGAATGAAAGGGTCACCGGTTACGAGAGGGTTTGCTAGAAAGCGCGTATCCAGCTTTGCATCCGGAACACACAAAGGCTCTCGTTCCATGATTGTGTGAGTGCAAAAGGATTCATCACGCCGGGTTTCAGAAACCGATAGACCTACACAGGACTTGAACCACTGTCTGTCGGCGTCAATAAGCGACACGTTGCATATTGGGACTTTCAACACCCTTTTGACTAGGGCCGTGATACGGTCGAAGGCAGGCTCTCTCGGAGTGTCCAGAACCTCATAGCGGCGAAGGGCTGCGAGCCGTCCTGCTTCGTCTTGTAGTTTCGCCTCCGCCGAGCTCACGTTGTCATCCTCTTGTTGTGCAAATGTTCGATCTTGTTCGATTCGATCGATGACCGCTATACGAGCTTTATGCGCTCAGGAGGGCTGCATGAACAGCCACAAATTCGCACCTACTCTCATAGTTCTTTCTGGCAATAGGGATCTAACCCACGAAGCCGAGATTGGCTTTGGGGAAATTGCCAATGTTGGGAAAGATGTTGGCTAGCTCAGCGGCCGGTACGCCGAACCAGGAAGCCAGTGTGGCGGCGTACTGCACGGAGGCCGTGGTGGGGACCCACCGTCCGTTGCTGCCGGAGTCGTCCGGGCCGCCGAGAGCTAGCGTGGGCATGGTTCCGTAGACCTTTCCGCCTTTCACAGCGCCGCCAAGCACGAAGAGATTGCTTCCCCAGGCGTGATCGCTGCCGTTATTTCCATTGGGTTGATAGGCGCGGTTGAAGTCCGACATGGTGAACGTCGTCACTTGGTTCGCCACTCCCAGTTCCTGGGTGGCCGCGTAGAAAGCTCCGATCGCTGGGCTGATCATGGCGAGCAGGCTGCTCTGGACGGAGAGCTGGGCGGCATGGGTGTCAAAGTTGCCTACACCGGCAAAGAAGATCTGCCGGTTGATGCCCAGTGACGGTCCGATCTTAATCATCTGCGCAATCTGTTGAAGCTGCGATCCGAGCGCTCCGTCGTTCGGAAATTTCGTCTGGAGAGTAACCGATTGCAGGGCAGTGGCCAGAATGCCGTCATATTTGTAGGCATTGGCGGTGATGTCGTTGTCGGCCTGGACGAGCGAAACGCCGCTCTCAAAGGTGAGGATCTGTTGGGCTGTCGCCTGCCTGCTTTGGCAGGTCGATGACGACTCCGAGCACTTACCCGCTTGGACGCTTCCCGGAATGACCGCCACCGGCGAAGTGGATGCGCCATCGCAGAACAACGTGTCCCCGTCACAGGAGGTGACCATCGGAACTTGCCCATTCGGATTGTAGATGGGGGTCATGTAGTCGGCGATGCGGCCGGCCCAGCCGGTGGGCGTCGCCCCCGACTGAGGATAGTTCTGCCACTGCAATTGCTGGTCGGGATGCGAGAACAGGCTGCTCGGGGCAAGCGACTGTGAGGCCAGGTATTGGGCGCGGGTCAGCGGCTGCACCAGGGTGCCGACGTTGGCTACGATCGCGGCCTTTCCGTTATTGAAGAGCGACTGGATATCGGGCAGATTCGGATTGAGGGCGTAGTTCGGCAGGGGCGTCAGCGGCAGCAGCGTGTTCTGGGCAAGCGCCAGGGGGCCGCGAATTTTCGCATAGCTGGCATAGTCGGCGGTGTCGAAGGGGATGATGGTATTGTTGGCGTCATTTCCCCCGAACAGGAAGATGCAGACGAGCGCCTTGTAGTCGGAGGAGCCTTGAGCGAAAGCGTTCATCATGCCGAAGGGACGTAAGCCGGCGGCGTGTCCGGCGGCTGCTAACGATGCGGTGCGAATAAAGCTGCGACGATTCATGGTCGTAATTCCTCTCTGGATGAAGCACAATTCGGACTGCTGCTGCCCGGCCGTGGAAGGCACGAGCAGCAGGACTGATGCGGGTTAGTGGGAGACCTTGTACTGCGACGCGGTGATGACCAGGTAGACAGCCAGCCTGACGCGTTGCCCTAAATCGGTCACCGAGCTGACTTCGCTGATGATCGATGCGCGGATATTCGGATCCATCTCCGCATGCATGAAGAGGGTGCCGAGAGCATCGACCAGAACCGAGGGGGTGGACGCCATCTGTCCCCAAGAACTGGTGGCGCTCAGGTCCACATTGAAGCTGACGAACTTGTTCATCATCAGCCTGTCGGCCAGAGTGAGCAGGGTGGCGACACTGGCGGTGTTCTCGATCCCGAACTCCGGCGCGTTCAAGGTGGTTCCCGGAATCACGTAGCTGGGCGAGAAGAAATTGAAGACGCTCGACGCGGCAAACGGCCGTTCCCCAAGCGGCACCAGATAGGTGGACAACTGATCGTAATAGTCGTGGGGGTCGACATTCGTGACGCTCAGGCCGCGCATGACCGCCGTCAGCCAGAGAATCGGCTCGCGCAGTTTCCCTACGTCGGCGGAAGCATCCGTGTCCCCGGCCCTGGCTTCAGGATCGGTAAAGATAGCGTTCAACACCGCGGTCATATCTCCGCGGACGCCATTGCCGTCGTTGGTAAACACCGAAGCCACGCGGGAGACATAGCCGGGGCTCGGCATGCTGGTGACCAGGTGTTGAATGAGCTGCTTGGAGACGAAAGGAGGAACGTTGGGATGGTTGAAGACGTTGGTGATCGCGTCCTGCACGTCGTGCTCCGCCGTCTGGCCGGCAGACAAGGTAGTCCCTTTGTACGACGTGGGATCCGTATCGTTCAACAGTGTCTTGGGATTCGTATCATGGTCGGCCTCGACGGCCACCATGGGATGAAAGTAGTTGGGTACCCCGATCAAGGAAGACGGAGTGGAACCATCCGCGTTGGCATAAGTCCAGCCGGTATAGGCCCGGGCAAAGGCCTCCACCTGGGCTTCCGTATAAGCAGGGATGGGATTCCCCTTGCCGTCCAGCTGCAGGGTGCCATCCTGATTCAGAAGGTAGATTCCCATGTTGAATAACTGCATGAACTCCCGCGCGTAGTTCTCGTCGGCTATCTCAGTTCCGGTCGGCGAGTGGCTGTCCAGCATGTCCAGGTAAATGCCCATGGCCGGCGACAACGTCACGTCGGTCATGATCTGGTGCCAGTTAGTGAAGGAATCTTTAGCCAGCATGTTGATGTATGGAGTGACCCCGACTCCGGTAATCGGAAAAGCCGAGATCACATACAGTTCGCTGAGCGCGAAAGCCACCCTCTGCCGGAGCTGATCATTGCCAGTCAGTCCTGCCTTATACCATTCGGACTCCGTGCAGTAGATCGCCGCACTGCAATAGGAAGGATGGTTTGCATACACCGGCGCCAACACCGTCTGCGGAGCCTTGAACTGTTCTGACAGCCAGGCCTCGATCCCCTCTTGTTGAACATGCTGGATCAGCGAGTCTGTTGGTCCAAATGTCGTCTGATCGAGGATCCGGGCAGCTGCCCTGACCCCCAGCGAGGCCGAGATCGACTCCAGATAGAAGAGGCTTGTTCCACCCCCGGGTGCGGGATTTCGAGCCGTGATCGAGAGATTTTCGGTCTCATTCGCCGCTACCGTCACTTCTGCAACCACCGATGTCGCCGACTGATAGGTCGTCGGCACGGGGGTGTTGTTCACCAGGACCACCGTGCTTGGGACAAATCCGGTACCGGTGAAGGTGATGGCCGTCGACTTTCCTGCTGGTGTCAACGACGGATTGGAGCCCTCGATCACCGCGACAGGATTGATGACATCCAGGCGATAGCTCGCCTTGATCGTCGAGTTTGAAGCCAATACAGCCGTGATGGTCACCGCTCTATTGGTTGGAAGCGTCGCCGGCGCGGTATAAACCCCGCTGCTCGAGATAGAGCCGGCTCCAGATACGCTCCAAGTCACAGTCTCCTGGGCCGAACCGTTCACATTGGAAACCATGGTGACCTTCGTGCGCAGCTCGGCCGTGCCGGTATTGGTTCCGTTGGCATCGGTGGCTGTGAGAGTGATAGAACTTGGCGCAACCGATTCGGTGAAAGTGTTTCCCGTGCCCCCTCCAGGTGTCGGGTTTCGAACCTGTAGGTCGAGCGTTCCCGTCGCAGTTGACGATACCGGCACTTTCATCGTCGCTGCGTTGTAGGTGACATACGAGATAGGAAGTGAAGCCCCATTGAAGAGCACTATCGTGCCAGGAACGAATCCGGATCCTGCTAAGGTGATTTGCTGCGTTCCGCCACTCAATAGGTGGGCCGGGCTAGCCGAGACGACCGCCGGAATGGGATTGGTCACATCAAGCGTATAGGTCGTAGCCAATGCTGGGTAGGAAGACATGTAGGCCGTGATTTTCACGCCGGTGCTGAGAGAACCGGAAGATAGAGGTGTGTAAGTCGCATATTGGCCAGTATCGCCGGAAGGCACGAGCTTACCCGGACCTTGCAACTTCCAGCTAATTGAACCGTACTGAGAATTCGCTACGGTCGCTGTCAAGCGGACCGGCACGCCCAGTCGCGCCGTTCCAGTATCTTTTCCATCTGGATTGCTTGCAGTAATGTGCAAGGTCGAGAGTCCCGACTGCAAAGCTGCTCCCAGGCCGCCGCCAGGAGTGGGGTTCTTCGCCTGCAACGACAGAGTGCCCGATGCCGAGGCAGGCAGTGACAACTGAACGACCACGGAAGTGGCCGACTTATAAGTTGTGCTCGCAACTGTACCGACGTTCGAGATAACCGCAGTCCCTGGAACAAAGCCCTGGCCGGTGAGCGTCACTGAAGTTGTCGCACCAACTGGCACATTCAGCGGGCTCATGTTTTCGATTACCGGTCTCGGATTCACCAGGGTAAGGTGATAGGAGCTTGATACCGCTGAATTGGAACTCAGAGTTGCTCTCACTACAACGGCTGTACTGCCCAGCATCGTCGCGGGCGGCGTGTAGACGCCACTGCTGGAGATCTTTCCGGTTCCGGTCACACTCCAGTCGATGGTTTTGGCGACGGATCCGGTCACGACCGCAGCCATGTTGACGTTCACGCCTAGTCTGGCTGTTCCGGTGTTAGTGCCGTCCACATCCGTGGCTGTAAGTGCGATCGTTGTGGGTTGAACGGGCTGATCGTAGCTTGCCCCCGCACCTCCTCCGGGTGTTGGATTCGTAGCCTTCAAAAGTAGGGATCCGCTCGCCTTGCCCGGAACCGGAAGCGTGACCGATAGATCGTTCCAGTCCTTATAAGCCGTCTTTAAGGCAATCCCGTTGGCGCTCACCATCGTTCCCGAAACAAACCCCGCGCCCCTTACATTGGTGTTGGTGTAGGTGAATCCCGCCTCTGCCTGAGGAATGGCTGTCGAAGAGATCGTTGGCACCGGATAGATCAGCGACACCACATAGGAGTGCGTCACCGAAGGCGCTGCATGCAGGTAAGCCTTTATAGTTACGCTCCGGCTTGATGGCATGGCCAGTGGTGGAGTGTATCTAGCGCTATTGTTGGTTAAAGCGGAAACACTGCCTTCGCCGACAACACTCCACTTAACCACTTGATCAGGTCCCGCAGAGACCTTTGCTGTCAGGCTCACGGGCGTGTTGAGGCGGGCACTCCCCGTATCCGTCCCGTCCGAATTCGTCCCGGTGATCTCAATGGTCTGCTGACCTTGTGAATAAGCTGAGCTTAGTGCCACTACGACCACAGTGGTAATGACAATCTGCTTCTTCACTATATAAGTAAGAGTAGATAACACTTTATCCGTGAACATGGTGATACACCTAATCTCTCTAACTTGTTATGAAGCACGCGTCAGCGCTGCGCCCCACAGGAACAGCGCAGCTGATGCACGCTCATAGCTGAGTTTGGAGTATGTTAACTAGCGAGATGGACGGGGCTATGTACAAACGATCACATGACTGTGTGATCTCCCGCTAACTTCGTTTAGCCATCTTCACTAACTAGTATGATGCTTTGCCATAGCCTCGTCCGGCCGCTATCTCACGGATGTTGGTACTAAGGTACCATTGGCCAACGCCACGTTCACTTATCCTCGAGCAATCGCACATTCTGTCTCGAAGCTTTGTGCTCACCGTAAGTTCGTTCAGAGGCTAGAGTGACCGTAGGCCCCCTTAAACCTTGGCTTTTACGTCGCAAGTGTCCCGACTTCGGCACAGTGCGCTTGTCCTGTCTGGCAGGCAGGGCAGATCGATCGCCTGAAATCTGTTCATTGTCGAGTTGGCCGATGCCTTCTTCGGATCAGCTCAGAATATTGAAGACAGGTCGACAGTTACATCCGTTGGTATTGAGCGGGGCTGAACGATACTGCGGAGCATCGAGGAGGTGCTTGTTTGCGTCGTTGCCTAAAGTGCCAAGCAGCGATTTGCAAAATCATCGACCCAGAGCCAATTGGTCGGTATTTCCTGGCAACGTGATGGGGCTGATCCGGAGCTTCCCCTTCCGCGAGGGCCCGCATTTAGAGCGCTCGAAGTAAACTGGCGAGAAAGTCGGTGTGCATGTAGGGTGCGGAGGCAATGAAGCTTTGGGACCGCGGGGGCCGCGCTTCATGAGAAAAGAATTGGGGGGAATTGATTGTCACAAATCATATTGCCATCTCGTGCGTCAGGACAAACGCATTCCTTGCTGTGGCATCGAGGAGTCTCAGTCGTGGCTTACGTCTTTGCTAATGCACATGACGGCCGTTGAGGGGTAGGTAGGCTGACGCGGCTAGCCGTACGTAACGTCCGCATATCCGAGCGGCCGACCCGGAATCGACAAGCGTCATCAGCTTACCTACGAGCACCATATTAGCACCGCTCAGAGCGGGTTGTGAGCTTATGTAGCTTAAAGCACTAGAGATGTGAGTCGGGTGCAACACGGAGGTAACTGCCTCGGACAAGATCGGACACCTCGCCCCAATCCACGGCTGGTCGATCTAAGCGAAGACCGACCCAGCCATTCAACGCTACGCTGGTAGGGGTGAACCACGGCGAGTGGGCGCTTAGTGTGAGCCTCGGCGTATTTCCAGAACGTGGCCTGCAACACACCCCACTGATTCCATCGCCTCGGTAGTCGGAGAGATAGCAGGCAAAGGTCCGCCCGTCTACAAGAAAGGCTTCATGCTTACCGGTGGTCGCAATCGTTACGTACGGAAGCCTTAGGCAGATTTTCCTGAGCCTGGCCAGGCGAATCAATCGTAAGTCAACCATCGCCGAAGGCGTCTTCTCTTCCGCGTTTGATGGTTGTGGTTCGGTCGCACTGTGTAGCGTCGTGTGTGCAAAATAGCTCATAGTAAGTCCTGCCTTCCGTCATCAATGCTGTCTGAACCTGCTACCAGTGTCGTTTTATCCATATCGCGGGAGCCTCCGAGTCAATTACCATCCTCGCCTCTGCGCCATCCCGCGACAAGACCCCGCGAGGAGAAGAGCAATTGTCGTGTTCACGGTCACACAGGTATTTGTCCGACTGCTGACTCATTTGCCTTTCCGTTTTCGACTAGACTGCCGATTTCAGCGAGGAGGTCTGCTGGATGTACCGGCTTTGTCAGCAATGCGAAATCATGCCCTTTGTCCCTCGCGGCGCGGAGAAGGTTCGCTGTTTGTGCCTGGCCGGAGAACAGCAGGATCTTGCATCGAGGGCACGCAGCTCTAATGTGGATTGCAAGATCGACTCCCGACATTTCAGGCATCACAACGTCAGAGATGAGCAAATCAGGGGAATCAGCCTCAACTCGGGCCAGAGCTTCAAAAGGGTTCGTAAAGTATGTCGCGGCGTAACCGCTCCGTTTAAGGATCGTTGCCAGCGTGGCCGCGATTACATACTCGTCGTCAACAATAAAAACTCGGACCGGAAGCGAATTGGGCACAAGCATTCCTCTTTCGAAAACGTTATGTGTGGGCGGGAACACGAGGTGGACCATTGCTTGTAAGTTCCCGTTTGTGGCGCATAAGTGCTGTCTAACTTCGTAGCATAGTGAACATGAAACCAGATGTCTGTCATGTAGGCTACAAGGACCTAGGCTTCGGCGGTTGGGACGGAACTCCGCGCTTATGCTATGGAATGGCGAGGAATTGAGATGGCCGCTATTACGATCAAGAACACACTCCTGAAAAGCCTGACTCCTGAGATTATTGCGCGCCTTCATCTACGTCCCGTTGCCTTCGAGCTGGAGCATAAAAGTGAGTTTCCCGGGAGGCCAATTGAACACCTCTTCTTTGTGGCAATGGGAATGGCCTCTATGACCACTACTTTCCGGGACGGGTCGCAGGGTGAAGTTGGGATGTTCGGATAAGAGTCCGTCATTGGTGTGTCCGCCCTGATGGGAACTAAGCACAGCCTCAATCGCGTCTATACCCAAATTGCAGGAAAAGGCTACTCTTGCACAGTCGAGGATGCCAGGAGAGAATTCCGACGGGGCGGCATGTTTCAGGAAATGGCGCTCCGCTATGTCCAGGCGCAGCGTGTCCAAGTCATTCAGTCTGCAATGCAACGCACAACTTTGAGCAAAGGCTTGCCCGATGGTTACTGATCTGCGCGGATCGAGCCCATAGCGACACCTTCGAGATGGCGCGTGAATATCTGGCACAGATGTTGGGAGCGAGCAGGCCAACCGTCTCGATACGGCCTTCATTTTGAAAGGACGGTAGCTCATTGAGTACAACCATGGACTCATCCACATCCTCGACGTTGCCGGACCTTGAAAAGGTGCCATCCAAGCATTTGCCACAGAAACCGCCACGGAAGAGCGCAACCACGTCAGCTTTTTGCGCGGGGCTCGCGCTTCTTGAGCCAGCGCAGCGCGGCGGGGTTGATCCCGGTGAATCGGGATCAGACGACGACCATAATATTGCCCATGGTGCCGTCGAGGCGCTCTGCAACGTTCTGTATTTGATAGAGCAACACATCAACGAACCAGACTCGATCCGGACGCTTCTCAGGCTAGCGGAACCGTCCGTGGAAACGATGAAGCGGGCGGCGGCTTCGGGAATATCAAAACAGGTCGCTCCCAGAGCCTAGCCACGTCTCTCCCGATGGGCAAGTGGCATAGGCTGCACACCCCGTGAAACCTTCACCGACGACACCGCGCCGTCCGAACGCGGTCGCTTTACTCTCCCGCAAAGTCGGGAGGTGAATCTCTATACCTCCGATGGCTCAGTAGCAACGAAGCCAGAGGTGCAGAGCTACACAGTTCAAAATCAAGCGATCCAAAACCCTGTCGCTCCCTCAACAACCGCAGTTCGAGGGCCCAGCCGCGGCCATCGCGCCGCAGCCTCCCCAGCCCGCAATCCGCATTCGCATGGGACGGTAGCAACGAACCCCTCACCTTTAACCATTTCACTAACCTTAGAGCGAAAGGATTTATAAGATGCTCACCATTTCATGTTCCCGGCATCTATGCGGACATGGCGAACACCCAAAATGACATCGTGAACACGCCTGTTTTGCGCCTAAATCGACGACTTTGGAGCGAACAGCAAATGGCGCGCCTGCAACAGTATTTTACACAGACACCGATTCCGGGGACCAATTTGCCGAACTTCACGCGCAAACTCAAAAGGTCCTGCGGAGGATGGAAGGCTGTGCAACCGGAAAGAATTGTTGCAGGAAGTCACCACAGTCGGGTCTGCTACGTACTTTTACCTCTACTCCAACGTAGGAATGCTAATGGTCCACAAACATACTTTAGACGGATTGACAGCTCGGGTGCCCAGCGTAAGCTATTCCAAATGCATTGCTGATTGAGACGGCATATTGCTGTCTCCTATGTGCGGAGCTGAGTGCCGTAACCTCTTCTCGGTCGCGGCACTTGGAGGTACACTCGACCTACCCTAGGCCCCGAAACCGGCTACCTAGAAACTGTGGGACTTTAGAGGAGACCCTACGCACATTAGGAGTAATCAGCAGCATAGCATTTACTTTGCTAAGCAGTTACCTCCACGTTGCCCCCTCCAGTAAGCTGTGACCTAAATCGCTCACACGGTTAGCTAGGACGTCCGTGACAGTGAGTGGCAGTCAGGTACACCGTTCGGCTTCAAGAAGTGCGATTTACTAATCCGGTCGCACTAAAATCGGCACCCCGATATCATCCGTTGCTATCAGCCACTTTCCCTCTACCTTGGAAGCTCAGTCACGACAGCGTATCTATTAAACGGCGCAATCCCGCATGTTTGATCAATATTGACCATTCCTAAGCAGATAGTGGGCGTATAAGGATCACTCTGGGTGAGACAAATTCTTGAAGCAAGAACTTCGATCATCCGTATTTGGTTCTCAAGGGCGCCACGAAGTCTATAGGTCTAAGAACTACTTCGAACACTGAACCGACTTTAATCAATGTCGGATGTCCGACATTCCGCATCCAATAAATGATTAGGAGGTTCGACAATCTGCCCATCCTCATCAGGCGTAACCTGCTACCGTTGATCCAGACGGCGGTTTTTTGCGATCTGAAGCAAAGGCCTGAATCATGTCAATCTCCTCCTTTCTTCGCTTACTTCCAAATCACGGGACGAGTTACTCGGGCACTGCGCTGTCGTGTCGCTACCTATCAAGACTCCACTTTATAATGCAAACAGGGAGCGGGCGTACGCCTACTTCATGACCTCGGGAATGGCTTCCGTGGTCGCTTCCACGCAGAGTGGTGCCATTGTCGAAGTGGGCGTGATTGGGCACGAAGGCATAGTGGGAAGCTTCCACATCCTCAGATCGGCACCGGTTTCAACAGAATCCTTCATTCACCTGGAAGGAACCGGCCTCAAAATTCCCTTGATCGAATTGTGAAAAGCATTTCGTTCCTCCGGAGACACTCGGAACCGTATCCTCGAATTCGTTCAAGAGCAGGCACTCACGATAAGCCAGATTGCAGGCTGCAATCGTCTCCACGAATCCGAACAGCGGTTGGCTCGTTGGCTGCTGAGGCCCAGGATCGCACCGAATCGAGCGCTCTCAACTTTACACAAGAGTTTCTGGCGATGATGTTAAGCGCCCAGCGTACGACGGTCACATTCGTAGCCGGTGCCTTGCAGGAGCGTGGGCTCATCGAGTACTGGAGAGGACACGGTCGAATTCTGGGTCGCGACAAGCTCGAGGTGGCCGCCTGTGACTGTTAACAAATCACCAAAACACTGCATGCCAATCTCTTGCAGAGGGCCGTGCCATACCGCGGGATATGCATGCATGGATGAGACCTTCCACCAAAAAGATAAAACAGGCTGGAGGCTCCGGAGTGTGTCGAACGTCCTTCCGCGCTGTTGCTTCAGAGGTCAGGAAAGGGCCCCATGTTACCGATTATCAAACGATTCCATGACACCGCTGAGAACGACGCGAACCTCTTGCAGGCGGTCCGCCGCAAAGACCAGCAAGCGATGGTCACCATCTTTGACCGCTACGCGTCAGTAGTTTATACAGTGGCTCTTGGAATCATGGAGGATCACGCGGCGGCGGAAGATGTGATGCAGGAGGTCCTTTTTCAGGTTTGGACTGGATCGCAAACTATGAATGCGCACGGCGTTCCATTTGGGGTTTGGCTGGTATGCGTGACTCGCAGTCGGGCTCTTGATGCCTCTCGTAAGTGTCGTCGTTCTATTCCGAGAGAACAAGGGGTCCCGGGGTCAGCGGTGAACCCAGCTGAAGAAGTTGCATATAACTCGCCCGATTTCACGAGTCGGCAGGTCAACAAGAAATCTAGCGCCGTGTTGATCGAACTGGTGACCAATGATGATGCGTCTCGATGAGCGCGTTGGTCTACCTGCTACTGATAGTGTCACTGCTGTTCGGGGTCTACTTCTGACCTTGCCCTCAGAATGCGTACCCCGTATTCGGTAATCAGAACTGGTGGCAGAGTTGCTTGTTTCGAGATATGACGAACCATGCCTTCATAGGGCGCTCTGGCCTTATCTCATTTGGCCCAAGGTCCCGAAGCCGGTGCACTTTAACCTCAACGACCTCTAAGTGAGGGCGACGGCAGCAAAGGCGAAAGGTCAAAGAGCTTCCTCAACTATTCGAGGCGAGTTGAAGGTCAATGGCGTTTAAGCTGCCGATCTCAAATTGCGGCGCTACACTCCAGCGATCTCCCTTAACAATTCATCGAAGCTGGTGGAGCCTTCTTTCGAAGGATTCAGTGGCTTGCCCGGCCAGGTACATAGCTCAACCGGGACAGCATCCCGGATGTTTGATCAATATTGACCATCCCCCAGCAGATTTAGAGCGTACAAAGGTCACTCAGGGGAATGCAGTTCTTAAAGCAATTGATCTACATTGGGTGCGGCAGTTGGAAGATCTGAGTGAACGTAAGGTCCCCGCATCTTCAGGCAACGGAAGACGCGATGGAGCGCCGCGAAACGCTGTTGAATGGTAACCGTTTCGGCAACGTACCAAGTTGTGGTATGAGTGGCGATTTCGCGGAGGAATTTGCTGCACACCACGTGCAAACCGAGAAAACACAGGAATCGACCCGAAGTAAGAGATGAGAGTTCTGAAAGCGAAAGTCAGATCTAAGATGGTCCAGCTCCATAGGTCCCTTCTTCCAACTGCAGCAGATCTCCAGTCTAGATGCGTCAGCGAGTGCGATGTCGGAAGAGAAGATATACTTCCGTTCGTCACTAAGCCCCTAGTGATTGTTTAGTTCACTCGTTGCAGATGGATGGGCGAGAGAGACACCCTCAAAACAGAATGAGGGCTGCGTGACTTTCGGGTCTTTTAAATCCGCATGGCTGGCGGTGCAAGGTAGCTCTTCGTGAGCCCTGCTATGCGGGCCGTCCACAGGTAAATGTGCGTATAAGTGTTGATACTTCGGAAGATAGCTCTGCTTTGGCCTGATGCTGTACACCATCACACGTAGCGTGGCTGTTACGGTTTTATTCGCCTCCTCGATCAATGGCGACAGCCGGTCGGGTTCGGCAATGAAATGAAGCATTCGACCGTAAATGTCGATCAATTTTTCCAAGTGAGGTATCACCTCACTACTGAGCCCTGACGCCGATATCTTTGTAGCCCGCATAGGCACCCGCCGTTGGCGATGGAAGATTGTAGTTGTATGCAATGTCAAGACGTCATGGTAGCCACGTGACAATTGTCCACTCCCACCTCGAGCTACATGCCGTCAACTAGAACCCCGGTGGGAAGCGTTGGGGATCGATGAAAACTGCCATCGGCCCGACAAAGATCAGCAATCTAGATCCCGGACAACAGAGCAAGGAAATAAGTTATGACAAAAGACGCACTCTACTTCCCGAAGCAAACGGGAATGGTCATCTACGACAAGAACTCGTACTTGTGAGTTGGGCATCGTATCTCCGGGCAGAAGCACATACGTCCCCGCTTAGAGAATCCCACAACAAATAAGTTTCTACTGTTCCGTTTTGCTCACACGACGTGCTCAACAATCCTTTTCGAAGGTGCCAGGTCGAGGGTCGTCCCTTGTCCGCCCTTATTCGCGACTAAAGGCTTGATGATGTACCTCGCTGCAGAGGCCTTGCTGTTTCCGGCATCCAACTCGTGATTTGCTCTGGAGGCTTTATGACTGGTGGGGGACGCTGGATATAAGGTGGCGGGTGCGGGTCTGAGACCTGATGAAGATGATGATTCGTCAAATCGGGCTTTACGTTAGAGGAATGTTGCTCTAGCGAGGATAAAGAGAGCACCCGATCGCCGCTGTTTCCCTAGGCAAGCTGAGACACTATTCACCTACGGTTGGCTGTGCGCAGGTTCCGCGTACACAGTCTTACCCTTGTCAGCAGAGATTACGTAAGTGTGTGACGATGCTATATAGGAAACAACCATTGATGCTCAACGGTCATCGACTCCACAGCGGGTGCCGACGTGCGAGCTACAAAGATATCGGCGTTAGACGTCAGCAATATAGTGACACCTCGGTTGATGGGGTTGATCAACATTCACGGTCGGATGCGTCAGTTCGTTGCCGAACCTCACCAACTGTCATTATTGATCGCGGAGGCGGATGAATACGCAAGAGCGACGCTGCGTATGTTGGTGCCAAAGGCTAAGCTCTCTTCTGAAATCATCACCATCTGTTCGGTTCAGACCTGTCTGCAAGCAACCCGCTTATCAAGGTTGACCAAGATCTGCCTTGCACTTCCGGGTGTGCGGATCAAGAACACCGGAGATCACGCTACCTTTCTGGTTAACGGACGGAACTTTGCCCACTATCTTTCCGACTACCAGGGCGATGGGATCATCGGAGTATGCTGCCGGCTCCGTGCTAGAAAGACATCTACTAAACCCCTGCTGAGCACCACCTCGACATGGTTCACTCCAACCAGCGTAGCCTTGATTTCCTGGGTAGGTCTTCGTCTTGACCTCTCAGCCGTGGACTGGGACGAGGTATCTGACCTCATCCAGAGTAGTTACCTCCGCGTTGTGGCCTCGGCCAGCAAGCTGTGACTATGTCGCTTATGATGTTAGCTAGGGTGTCCTGAGAGTGAGGTACACTGTTCCGTCTTCAAGGCGTCCGATCCGGTAGCGGGATCACACTAAATCACTACACCGAGATCAACCGTTGCTATTCGGCCCCTCCCTCCTCGATTCGATCCATTTAGAGAGAAGCCCGCAAGTTCTTCAGCCATAACCATCGGTGTCATCCGAGAACTGGGTTTTCAAGATCTCTCGGCCTCTTGTGCAACAATCGATCGGCCGTACGTTCACTAGATTGACTTCGTTTGCAATAGTCCCACCGAGAGGATGTAATCGCCCATGAGTAGAATTGACGAGCTCAAGCAAGACGTGAGAATTCTGGAAGCCGAGTTCAAGTCTAAACGGGACCAACTCTACGCTGAAGAGTCTGCTCTCTTTTACATCAAGACCGGAGACCTGCTACGACTGGAAGAAGGAACCTACGGTCATTCCAAACAAGCGGTGTACATGGTGACTAGAATCCTTTTCTCCTTGCGTGGAGAGTCGATTCTCTTCGGCCATAAGCGCTTGAAGGACAGAAAGTCATTCCATCACCGGGAGGTAAGGGTCTGTTTAGACTTCGAGGAGCCCACAGTGATTGGACGTGTGGAGGACTGGCGGCGGATTGTGTGACTACGTAGCCGAAGAACACATCTTGCCGTACTTAATCCCAGGGAGCGCCCGAACTCACCCGATGTACATAGCTCACAATGGCTCTCGGCCGGGCCGTCCCTCTCCACTAATGAGGTGTTCGGCGCGCTCGTGTGCATTATCTGCCCGCACAAAGGCACGAAGAACGGATCGTGGATGAGTTTACTGGCCCAACCCATAGACAACTAATTGTCCTGCAGCACCGGTCGTTCCTTTTGGTCCAAAGTTGACTGCGTAGACTTTCCCATTCGCCACAGTCAGGGGAACGAACTTGGCAAACATCCCAACGTCGTCCCTTGAGTCATGCATTTTATCGCTCCAGAGCACCTTGAGCGTATTGGGATCCAGAGCATAGAGCACACCCTCGACTGTAGCTTCCGTGGCATTAGCGTTGTAGGGAGTGGATGCCCAGATGATCGCGTTTGTCGTGCCGTTCGCGGAGACGGACAAGAAGCCGCCGGGCATTGCGCCATTGTCATGGGTTACGGGCGCTGTCATGCTGCTCTCGGCGAACGGACTCGTGTTGAACAAACCGCTCGAGAAATGGAAGCCTCGAAGATAGTCATTCTCGCCCCAAACGTAGACCTTGCCGCTGAAATAAATCGGCGTTCCGTGAATGTGGCTGGATCCCCTGCCGTAGACTGCCTGGAACTCTTGCAGAACCTGGTCCTCGGACGAGTTGAACTTTCCGAGGTTGCTGGTGTTGTCCACATAGATCACGCCAGCCTTACCACCGCCGACGATGTATTCGTCATCGACAAGCAGAATGCCGGACGAGCCAAGGTCCATATCTCCTGAGTTCAGAGATCCGGCATCGTGCGGCGTGAACCAGTCGAGGAGTGTGAGTGTCGGGCTGAGCTTGATGAAACTTTCGCCAGTCTGCTGGACGCCTTTCGGGCTTAAATCGTAGTCGCCATTTCCAACTGAGATGTAGAGGTTTCCCGCCGTATCGATCGCCGGCGCGGAGCCAGCTTGCCAAATGCCGCCCTTGACTCCAGTAGTTGTGGTCATGTAGCTGGCAACGAAGCCAAGATCACTCGCGGAGTAGGCGTAGACCCATCCGTGATAGCCATTGCTTTGATCGTTGTGGCTCGCGAACATAACGTAGATGTTGCCACTGGCAAGCGCTAAGCTGGACCGCTGGTTCTCGCTTTTGGCGAGGAAATTGAAGGTGCCGTCTGCCGTCGTGTAGGGCTCGCTGATGGTCACCGGCGAGTTCAGGAGCTTATTGCCGGAGTGTATGTCGATCGCCTCCAGGTGGTGGCTGTAGGTCTTTGTGGACCCTGAAGTCAGTTCCTCGCCGTGATCGTAATAAAGAATTCCCGAGGCCGGATCGATCACGGGCGTTGAGAGGATCCCCGTCGGTGACGAGGGATTGATATTCGGGTTCTTGGAGTATTGGACGTCTGTCGTTTTGACTGGGGTGCCGTACCGTACATGCCAAAGCTGGGCGCCGGTATCGGCATTCAAGGCGTAAACGCTATTGTTCATGGTTGCAACGAAGACGACATTTCGTGTGACCTCCTCGATTGTCAGGTTAGCCATGTAGAGTGGCTGGGCATAGACCTCGCCGTCAACGTTCACAGTGAAGAGCTTTTTGAGGCCGCCCACGTTCGCGGGAGTGAGGATTGTCTCGTTCAGGTTAGCGCCGCTACGAGCATTGTCGTAGTTGCGCGTGAGTACGTTTTCGGCAAGGCTGACGGTTCCTGTGATGAAGAGAATTAAGCAAGTGATGCGGAGCATTACGTTACCTCGCGCACAGAATGACATCACCATGGGAAATTGATGGACGGCAGCCGATCACTATTACTACTTTCCACTGATAAGTGCAGGATTTCCGGCGGGTCCCGGGTATCTGTAGAAGGCAACATTCGGGCGCAGAGGGTTAAATGAGCGTGCAAGCTGTGAAGCAACCCCGCCGAGGTAGAAGATGATTGCGGTCTCCTCAGCGCGGCTCATACTGTAAGACTGTCTCTTGGTCCGGATTCAGCGATCGAGACGACTAGTGACTCTCATGGCGCCTCTTGCTTCATTCCGGTAAGTACATCGCAGCTTGGATAAGCTTCAGCATTCAATAGATCGGTGCCTCAGGTCGGCCTCTCAATCGTCAGGGTAAATCCTGTGAAGATTGAATCGTGAGAACGGTCCGGCTTTGTCCGATGAGAGAAGACGGGGACGCGATGGTTAGACGTCTAATTAAAATCATTGCCTTCCGCTGGGGTTCGTCAGCACTCTCGGTCAGAGTATCGATTCGACTGTCATCGGTCTGAGCTCAATTGCTCACATTTCTAAAAACATTTGTCTGCTGTATCCGGATGATAGTGCCGCGTCAGGCTGGTCTCAGCTCTTCGGCCTCGATGGAGTGAGCGATTTTAACGTTGTGTATAACGACTTCTCCAGAAGGCACGACCGATACACCGCTTCGTCACATAGCCACCTTGCACGTGGTGCGGGAAGTGACGTTTAGCAAGTGCGCCCAGGGCGCGTTCTTGGCGAGGCAGTGTTAGTCCACTTTGTCGAGGTATCTGCCGCTATCTGTTGATAGTGCATGCAGAAACATTGGCCCTGTGCCCGGCAAAGACTCCAGGCGACAAACTCCGCAGATATGCGATATAGCGCTGCAAGATATAACGCACGGCTCGAGTTAATGCTGGTCAAAAAGCGGCCCTAATTTGTCGATTTTGAAACATCAGCCGCACCAAGTGTACGGATTTGCAAGATGTTCACGGACCCAAAAGGGAGGGATCGAGCAGCGCAGAGCAGAACGCGCAGGGCAAGGAGCCACAGCCGAGCAGCCGTGGTCAGAAATGACCGGACTTCGGACAATCCTAGGTCGTACTCTTCAAAGCACATCCTCGGGCAAAGAAGGGAGGAAAGCCATGCACCGGTCCAGCTCGAACCCCATCAAAGTTTTTGCCCGAAGCTTGAACAAAAACGGAATGGCCGATTCGATCTGCCTCTTCTGCTTTCGATGGTTGCCTCTATGCCGACTGAGCAAGAACTTGAAGCGAAGGAAAACGATCACCTCTGCTGCCAAGCAATGGAAGCTTAAAGCAGACCAAACCCTTTCTTGTCACCGGACATCCATTTTGACACGTGCCATTCCCTGATATTGTGCCGTTCACGAGCGGCTACAGATTGCTCGCGGTTTTAGAAGGCTGAAGAAAATAGGACGCAATGTTCACTATTGACCATACAAGCGCCATAAGCTACATGATAACTTCGCCGGGTAGGTAGGTGGGCGACGCTTGACGATGTCAGAGTAGGCCACTCTGATGTGCGAGATATCTCGTACGCCTCGCCGCGCCAGCCTGCCTACTCTTAGATTAAGGAGTCCACCGTGGGCAAAATTGACAACATGAGGCAGGAAGTAAGGCTGATAAAGGGACAGCTCAAGTTGAAGATGGAGGAGCTCCACGCCGCACAGTCTGCAGAATTTCGCCTGAAGGTCGGAGACCTTCTCTTAAAAAAGGAAGGCGAGTATGGGAATCCAACATGTAAGGTGTACATGATATCAAAGCTGGATTTTCGCACAGACCAAACACCCATAATGTACGGACGACAGCGCTTAAAGGACGGGGTCTCGTTTCACTCGACGGAGACAGTTCTGTGTTTCCGCGCCGACGAGTTGCCGATGGCAATTGGCCATGTGGATCACTGGCAGAAAATCCTTCGAGTAAAGTCTAAGACTTACCGAGGTAGCTGGCTCACGCCCCCGGCTGTACGATCGTCCTATCTGGTGGGAAAGCCTTTCCAGCAGATGAGTAATTCATCTCATCGATAACAATGCGCGACTCAGGCTCCTCTAAGAACCGCCAGGCGACGGGTGTTCTGGTGTCGTATTCTCACCATAGTTGCGCCGGCTTGGAAGTAGAAGGCCGACTGTCGTATGCCTTTCTCGTAAAGTATTAAGACCCTAACCCAACGAAGCCGAGATTCGCCTTGGGGAAGTTGCCGATATTTGGAAAGATGTTGGCTAGCTGAGAGGTCGGCACGCCGCACCAGGAAGCCAGCGTGGCGGCGTATTGCATCGAGAGAGTGGTGGGAACCCATCGGCCGTTGCTGCCGGAGTCGTCCGGTCCCCCCCGAGAGCGAGAGTGGGCATGGTTCCGTAGACCTTTTCGCCTTTCACGGCGCCCCCAAGGACGAAGAGATTGCTTCCCAGGCGTGATCGCTCCCGTTGTTCCCGTTCGGTTGATAGGGCCGGTTGAAGTCCGACATGATGAAGGTCGTCACTTGGTTGGCCACTCCTAAGACAAACTCCACGCTTATGCTATGGAATGACGGGGAATCGAGATGTCCACTGTTACGTTCAAGAACACACTCCTAAAAAGCCTGGCTCCTGAGATCATTGCGCGCCTTCATCTCCGTCCCGTCACATTCGAATTGGAGCATGAAATCGAATATCCCGGCAGGTCGATTGAACACCTCTTCTTCGTAGAGGAGGGAATGGCCTCAATGACCACTACCTTTCAGAATGGCTCCCAGGTTGAAGTTGGGATGTTCGGATACGAGTCGGTCATCGGTGTGTCCGCCCTGATGGGAACCAAGCAGAGCCTCAACCGTGTCTACACGCAAATTGCAGGAAAAGGCTACTCGTGCACCATTGAGGTTGCGAGAAGAGAATTCCGGCTGGGCGGTGCTTTCCAGGAGATGGCGCTGCGCTATGTTCAGGCCCAGCTTGTGCAGGTCATTCAGTCTGCCGGCTGCAACGCAACGCACAACCTTGAGCAAAGGCTCGCCCGATGGTTACTGATCTGTGCAGATCGAGCCCATAGCGACACCTTCGAGATGTCGCATGAATATCTGGCCCAAATGTTGGGAGCGAGCAGGCCGACTGTCTCGACGACGGCCTTCATTTTGAAAGGACGTCACCTCATCGAGTACAACTATGGACTGATCCGCATCCTCGACGTTTCCGGCCTCGAAAATGTGGCTTGTGAGTGCTACCAGGTCATCAAGGAGCACCTCAATAACTACGCCGAGTTTGAAAGCGGTATCACAGCATAGGTTCATCGGCTTCATGAATATGCTCACAATGAGACACTAGTGCCTGTTTGCCGGGATGCGCCTTTCGCGCCTTTAATCTCCACCGTTTCTCCGAGAGGCAAAAAGGAAACGACCTTGGGCCGTTGGCGCGACGGAATGTCAGCAGAATATTGATGGGGTACGCGACACCATCGGTTCGATCTAACCCCGGAGGAAGACTACATGCACAATTTGTTTCGGCCATGGGGTTGACGGTTGTCCTGCCTCAATTCCAACGGAGACAGTTCCCTACCCAATTACCCAATGGACTAAGAACAAGAGCAACTGCCCGGATAAGAAAAGGCGCGGTATGTGAAGCAGACTGGCCTCTGGCCGCCTTGCTAGAGTGGGCCCCGGGCCAAGGCATGTCTGAGGGACAGCCACAACCTTTCCGCTTCAAAGGGGAGAAAACATCGTGCAGAAGACGGCGAAAGTCGAAAGTCACCCATTCGAGAGCTTGCGCCAGAGACTTGCCTACCCGACTTTGGGCGCTTTGAAGGTGCCAGCTTAGACGCGAAATGCAGCAAAGATTTGCAGCACTTAAATAGCACTTGCTAAGACGAGTGAACCAAGGAGTCTTCAGCTTTGGGACGAAAGTGTCTGCGGCCGAGTCTGTACCATGACCCTGGCATGTAAGGACTGACCATTTCTACGTCCTTACCTCGCTGAAAGCTGGTCAATATTGACCAGTCGGTTCGGATCTCGACACTTGAGGTCGTCTGCAAAAGTGCTGTTCCTGGTGAACAACCTTTTGACTTTCCTTAGCAGTTACTTGGTACCACAATTGCCGAAGCAAAAGCGCAGGCTCCATTTCACCTGAAGACCTTAGGCCTCATAGAATGAGGTATTTCACGGAGGGACGTATGCACAAACTCAAGAAATTACAGAGGCCCTTAACTTTTGAGTGCAGGGTTGCACAACGCTACCTTTGTGTAAGTTGTGTCAACCAATAAGTGGCACCTGCTGACAGGCTAATCGGCAGGCGTTAAGAGCGCGAAATGGCACGAAGGGACTTTGCCCGGTGTCTTGCCGCCTCGGATTCGTCCCTGCCTTCGTCCAGAAGAGAGGCGTTCTGAAAGTTTGCTCCGGAAACCTGGTCGTGCAGAATCACGTTGAGCAAAGCCCTGTGAACGTAAATGCGCTCCTTGTATTCGACATATCCCAGCTTGCGGAAGCGATTCATGAAAAAACTCACGCGCGGCCGGGTCGTTCCAATCATTTCGGCCAGGGCTTGCTGCGTAATCGGCGGAATGAGTGTTTTGTCGTCGGCGACTTCTCCCGGCTGCCCGAACTCGGCCATCAACAACAGAACTCTTGCCAGACGCTTTTCACTGGAATTAAAAAGTTGGTCAACAAGGTCGGCTTGGGTTCGCATACTGCGGACCAGCAGAGAAGCTATAAACAGATCGGAGAAGGCACGTTGCTCATGCAGAACGCGGATTATCTCCTTTCTTTCCATCTTGAGTGCGCTACACCCGGTGACAGCTGTCGCTGTCGCCAGATGCGGCCCGGCAGCCGCCGCAATGCATGCCTCTCCAATGAAGTCGCCGGCCGTGAAAACGGTGATCGTGGCTTCTTTTCCGGCTGCGGAAACAATCGTGAGCCTGGCCCGGCCCTTTTGAAGGTAAAAGACCGAATCGCAGCGGCTTCCCTGCGAAAACAAGACATGGCCTTCCATGAATCGCACAATCTTGCGGCCGACTCCGGCAGTGGCAAGGTAGGCTTCGGGGTCAAATGCAGTTTGGGCCGGATTCTTCATGAATCCCTTCCACACCCTCTCTCACGGTGTACCTCGCAAGCTTAGACTATGTCGGGTAGGAAACAAAGCTCTTACGGCCGCTAAACTAAGGAAGGTACAGTAGTCCTGGTCTCTAGTTCATGCCTCACTTTGGGTTGTTGATGGGGATCACAGTCGCCAGGTTGGTCCGGGAAGTGCTGTCGCGCATGAGGCGTTCAGACGTAAGCTTTGGCTCTTCTACGTGCCAGATTTATCCGGTAGTTTGATGGAGTATCTACCCATGCGAAGACCTTATTCCCCAGATTTCCATCATCGTTTCACGAATAACAGAACGATGAAATCCATCTGTCTCTATTGCTTTGAGACCGTTGCTACCGCTTGCTCCGAAACGGATCTCGTCGAGGCAGAGGAGCGCCATAAATGTTGGCAACGCCAGGAAGCACTGACTCAGACAAAGCCAGTGACGCTCTTGTCCAGTCCGGCCGGCTCTCCGGCGCATCGCTCGATGCACTGGCGGAACATGGTCGACGACCACAACGGCTTCGGTTCATGGTTTTGAACGAAATACATTCCGGACTACAAGGATCTTTTTCCGCTTGCATGCGAAAACGATGCTATTCGACTATAAGCGCTTGAGGATGAAAAGTTCTTTCCACCACCGGGAAGGCGCGATCTGTTTAGACTTCGACAGAGATCACCGACGACGACGTTCCGTTTTGAGGGACTGAGAAGCTGCTCAGTCTCTTGCAGGTGACAGTCCTGCTGCAGGAGTAGTCGGTTCGTTGCCTGCGTGGCTATGCGGGAACAATGCATTCGACAAGGTGAGTACTCCAGCGAAAGCTATACCTGGCAGCCAAAGCGAATCCGAAGCGTAAGTTCGGAGTAGGACGGTGTGCAGGGAAGATGTGTTCCGGCGCGCCTACGCTCGGGAGGCCCAACAAAGGTGCTCTGGCATCGACCAACAGTCCTGCCTTGTGTTCAATGGCTTGCGCGGGTCAAGTCTCATTCAGAATCGGCCTACATGTTCAGGAACAAAATGGATGTACCGCATGAACAATGTCTTTTGTCATGCATGACTGACAACGTAGAGTGCGCTATGCCGGCCCTCGTTCCCCGTCCCGCCGCCTCCCTGCCCTCCATCTTTTTCGCGCGAGGCGGGGGGAGTTGGTGTGAGCACCTCAGTACATCCGATGGCGGAGCTAACCCCTAAATTATTGGTTGGGCAGGTGGGCCGGAATATTTTGACGATCTCAAGAACCGGTGATTTTGGTGTGCGGGCAGCCCTTGGCAGTGTCGCCCCCCAACGTCTTCCTGCCTTGTACCCCTGGCATGGCTGAAGCAGGTGCTAATCAAGGAGTCAGGTTGAATGGAAATTTCCAAAGTCCCGTTTTGCGCAATCACGAGTTCAACCAGGTGCTCAACGAGCGCGGTATCACACCCTCGATGAGCCGCAGGGGCAACTGCTGGGACATGTTCGCGACAACGAGGCCGCGATCAACCTGGCCCACCGTGAAGTCGACGAAATGGCGTACGAGTTACTAGCCAAAGAACAGCCGATGGCGGTCGATCTACGTTTCATTCTGTCGGTAATCAAGATCAACAGCGATCTCGAGCGGATCGGCGATCAGTCCATGGGCATCGCGCGCCGCACGCTTGATCTATTGGCGTATGACAATGCAGAGTTGCCGGTGGATGTGGCGGGGATGGGCGAGGGGGCCTCGCGGATGATGGTTCGCACTGCCGTCCAGGATTCTCTTCGGCAGAAGCTGCAAGAGGCAGCGGATTTGTGTGGCCGGCTGCTGGCGCATCTGGAAGAAATTCCCGCAACCTCGCTCGTCTCGGCTCCCACAGCTGAGCTGTCAAAGCAGCGGCCCTGAGAGTTTCCATGGAGCGTACTGTAATCGAGAGGTACGTCTTAATCGCTTCGGGATAGTCCAAGTCTTTCTCAATGAAGTAGAGGATGTTGCTAAGAACTTCCACCGCATAGGCTATTTCTCGCGGTGTCGGGGTTCGTTTCGGGCCGTCATTTTCATTTTTGGGCATAGTGGCTCAATTGATCCTGATAACAAATTGCGCAATTTGCGTTCAGGGCGACCCAAGAGGGCACCGAAGCGCTCGAAAAGGATGAAGAGGGAGCTTCCTTCGACTCAGGCATTATTGGGGCCGCCTTTAGGACCGAGCACTACGAGATTGCGGGGTACCAGGCAGCTATCGCGATGGCCGAGGCACTTGGTATGGAGGAGGCCGTCGAGCTCCTGACTTTGACCTTGGAGGCAGAGGGTTCCGCCCAACACGCCCGAAGAGCCAAAATCAGGCAAAGAGAAATCCTCCGAGAAGAAGAGCGTTGAGGACGAAAAGAGTGCCGCTGCTGACCTCAAAAAGCGTAAAGCCTCCTAAACCGACTACCGGCCCATAGGCGATGTGGGCCGATGATCGGCGGCGCGTTTGAGAAGATTACCGAGGCCCACCTTACGACAGGTCATAGTGGTTGTGTGAGAGTGGCTCCGCCCGAGAAAATATAAACTTGTATCTTTGTCGTTCTCAGAACAGACTAATAATAAGCAATGCGACATTATTGCTTATGCCACCGACTCCATCACCGCTCGTTATCGAAGCGCAAAGACTCGATGGCGGCGTCATTGTCACCTTCGATGATGGCCGATGCGCAGTCTATTCGGCCATTCTTCTTTACGCCACATTACCTCAAGCTCAAGAAGTCCTAGAATGCGACTGGAAAGAAGACTACTTGACGCTTTCTAAGCCTATGCGGTGATGCCGCTTTCGAATTCGGCGTAGTTATTGAGGTGCTCCTTGATGACCTGATAGCACTCGCACGCCACCTTTTCAAGTCCGGAAACGTCGAGGATGCGGATCACTCCATGGTTGTACTCGATGAGGTGACGTCCTTTCAAAATGAAGGCCGTCGTCGAGACAGTCGGCCTGCTCGCTCCCAACATTTGGGCCAGATACTCATGCGACATCTCGAAGGTGTCGCTATGGGCTCGATCTGCACAGATCAGTAACCATCGGGCGAGCCTTTGCTCAAGGTTGTGCGTTGCGTTGCAGCCGGCAGACTGAATGACCTGCACAAGCTGAGCCTGAACATAGCGCAGCGCCATCTCCTGGAAAACGCCGCCCAGCCGGAATTCTCTTCTCGCAACCTCAATGGTGCACGAGTAGCCTTTTCCTGCAATTTGCGTGTAGACACGGTTGAGGCTCTGCTTGGTTCCCATCAGGGCGGACACACCGATGACCGACTCGTATCCGAACATCCCGACTTCAACCTGGGAGCCATTCTGAAAGGTAGTGGTCATTGAGGCCATTCCCTCCTCTACGAAGAAGAGGTGTTCAATCGACCTGCCGGGATATTCAATTTCATGCTCCAATTCGAATGTGACGGGACGGAGATGAAGGCGCGCAATGATCTCAGGAGCCAGGCTTTTTAGGAGTGTGTTCTTGAACGTAACAGTGGACATCTCGATTCCTCGCCTTCCAGAGATTAAGCGCGCACCTCAACCGCCGAAACCTAGCTTCCCTGTAGCCTACCTGACAGACATCTGATTCCACGTTCACTATGCTGCAAAGTTAGACGCAGAATTCCGGCTACAGAGCAAGGTGAGACTAAAGTAGCACCAAAGCGTACAGAGGCCAATCATGTCGTGTGAACGCTATCGTCAGCTAGGTTCATCTCTGCGTAGTTCTCAAAAGCGGTTTACGCAGCTGGCCTATCAAAAGGATCCTTCCGACCCCGGTATGGCGGCCTCCGACGCAAAACGACGCGAAACCCGTGCAGAACTGAACAACGTCGGATCGCTGTCCGAATATATGCGAAGACATCGGCAGACGTGTCCTGCATGCCAATTAGAGGCAGCCCCTTGAGGGGAATGGTGCTCAACTCTTGGGTGATTGCGAACTGGTTGCAACAGTCTCTACTGACGATGTCTTTCCTCGTTGTTATCGCCGCAATCCTCTACGTAACCGAGAGGATGAAGATATGGTCGCTCCGTCCTGGAGAAAATCGGCCTAAACCACAAGCCGATGCATTAGTGGCAGAACCTATTGATGACCGGCTGCTGGGCATCAATCAAAGGAACGCAATGAATGAGGAAGAGGAGACCGCAGCTCCATGAATCGACGTTGTTTTTAGGTTTACTCGCCGGATCCGCAGCCTGGCTGCTGGCGTGGAGAAACAGTAATCCTTCACGCGAAATAGTCCCTGTCGAAGAGGCTGCAGCTAAGCTGCAGCGGGCCTGGGCAGATCATCGCACCACAGCTTGAACAGTTAGCTGGAAGTATCAAGAATCAACGAACTAGCGGGAGAGATAAAGAGATGTCTTCAAGAAAAGCTCCCGTGAAACCGGGCGATAGAATGCGCGTCCTTGAGGGGCGTCGGCAGGCAAAGATGTCCGAGTCAGCGCACGCTTATGTGCGGGGCAATACCCTTCAGTTCTATCAGTGGCTGGATTTGAATTCCGCACAGAGCGTACCGGAAGGTCCCCCCGTATGGATATGCGGTGATTGTCATGTCGGCAACGTAGGTCCGCTCGCGGACTCAGAGGGTAAAGTCGAAATCCAAATTCGCGATCTCGATCAGACAGTGATCGGTTGGGATCACCGCCGTGAAGATACTTGAGCAAATGATCGACGGGTATGAGCAGGCGCTGGTAGTCCCCAAAAAGACCGCAGTTGTGGAGGGCGAGGATCTTGGCCCCATACGGGCTGTGCTCAATCAGTCTCGTAATCGTCGCTGGCATCACCTTGCGGAAGAACGTATTAAAGATGTCACTCCCCAGATCCCGCTCGGAGAGAAGTTCTGGGCTCTTCGAGAAGAGGAACGTGCTGAAATAGATGAGTTGTTTCAGGATGAGGCCATTGCAACCAAAGTAACCTCCTTCAAAGGCCGCGATTCGGAGGCGAAACTGAGAGTCTTGGACGCTGCCTACTGGATGAAGGGGTGCAGTTCATTGGGTCGCTTACGTTATGCGGTATACCCGTCGCGGTAGTCGTTCTTGTTGGACTTCACAAAGGCCGCACATATTCAGCCGGCTGAGCTTGACATCGTGCCTTGCGCTTGCGCGTTGGGACAGGCAGTGCATTTGCGAGCAAATGGCCTTTGCAAACCCCTCGGTGAGTCACGTAGAGTCTGAGCCGCCTGAATCAGTCGGCACAGTCACGATAGGAAGCCAAATCTGGGGCACTCTAACACGACCGACTTTGAGCCATCGAGTACAGTATCAGCCCGTCGTTTGTATCAAGATGACAAGATGATGGAATGAGGAATAAATCAACAGGGCCTACGGCCGAAGATAGGGCTATCGTTGCCAGAGTTACGAAAGAAATGGCGGAACCAACCAATACGCAGAAGGAAGCAATCGATTGGGCGAAGAAGCAAAGCCACTCGCCTCATGTCGCGTGTGTCGCCACCTAAATAACAAAAAGAACCCCGACCATTGGCGCGCCGCCTGACGCTGCCGCCCTGATTTAGGCCTATCGTGCGAAAAGCCTCTTCATGCAGGGCCCAAGAGAATTTTGGCCGCCGTTGCAAGAGGCAGGAACAACGTACGTGGCTGGCTGGCGAACCGCAGGAAGCCGTGATGCTGGTAAAAGGCGGAAGCGTTGTCATCCTTAGCGTCAACGACCAGGGCATAGGCGGCCGGCGGCGCGTCAAGGGTCCGCTGTGCGGCATCGGCAAGCAGCGCAGCGCCCAGGCCTCGGCGCTGGTGCTTTTGATCGACGGCTAGACGGCCAATGCGGACGGCCGGGATGGATGGATAGCGCGGTAGGCGCTTGGTCACTTCTGCCGGCAGGTCCGGGGTGGGAATGCTGGTTGCCGCGATGGTGTAGTAACCGGCGAGAGCACCGGTAGCAGCGTCGATCGCTACGAAGCAGTTGGCGATGTGCCGGCGGATATCCTGCGTCACCTGCGACTGAAAATAGCGGTCGAGTGCCTCCTCGCCGCAGGCGAAGCCGGAGCGGTCTTGCACCTCGGAAAGCGGCTCAAGACGAAAAGGAGCGGTCACACGCCGAACAATTCACGGCGGCGCTGAACGGCCCGCCGCAACGCGGCGTTAGGCGCGGGCGGCTGCAAGAGAGCCTCCGCAAACTGGCGCTGATCCTCGGCGGACAGGCGAAAAACCTCAGCCTCTTCGATGGTTCGGCAGGCCGCTTCGCGTGCCGATGAAACGACGAAATCGGTCAGGGTGCGTCCCTCGATCTCCGCCGCGCGCTTCAGCATCGCGTGAATGTCAGCCGGGAGGCGCGCTTCGAGACGTGCGGTATCAGGAGTCTGTGCCATAAAATTAGCATACGGCCATTTGCCGTACAAGTCAATAACATACTGGGAACATGAAAGCTACTGTCCAAGCGGGGATCGGGGCTTCATGCAAATTCAATGGACAATAGCTCGTCAGACGAACGTCGCGCCACGGACCAGGGGAACATACGTGATTAAGGTTAAGCTGGGTGGGGTTACCGGAGCCGTTGCTCCCTTGATTGGACAACAGCCACCAGACTTCCATGGTTGCGGTTTCGGCGGGAACCTTAAGCCGGAATAGAGATTTTGAAGATAGTTCCGCTTCTGCCCGGCCGAGCACTGCTCCTCACTTTTATCGTTCCGCGATGGCGTTCAACAATCCTTTTCGAGAGCGCCAGGCCCAGGCCCGTGCCTTGTCCGCCCTTAGTTGAGAAGAAAGGCTTGAAGATGTTTTTCACGTGCTCATGGGGGATGCCGTGTCCATTATCCGCGATGACAAGGTGGACCTCCTCCTGCCTCTGCCTGCATCGGAGACACAGAGTGCCGTCTGGCTGAAGAGCATCGAGAGCATTGTGAATGAGGTTGGAGAGAACCTGGAGTATCTCCCCGGTATAAACGGGGGCAGCGACATCCCCGGGAAGATCTTTAAGCAACCTCACCTGCTTGGCCTCGATCGTTCGCTGATGGATGCGGAGCGCAGCCTCTGCTAATACGACCAGATTTACTGAGCGGGGATTCATGGGCGCTTTTGCAAAGCTAAGGGTACTGTTTGCAATGTCGAGAGCGATGGCCATTTGTTCCTCGGCCAGCGCCGTGTACCTGCGAACCTGATCTGGGTTATTGGCCTCTAAGGAGGCCAAGTACGTCAGGTTCCTCAGAGCTTCGAGAGGGTTTCTGATGTCGTGCATGACTTCGAGCGCAAGCATTCCCGCCGTAGCCCGTTCCTCGGACTTCCGCAAAGCCTCAGTGGCTAATGCCAGCTTGGCTTCCAGATCGGCAATCGTGATGTCATCCATAGCGCTCTCTAGTGGGATGCGCTGGAGAGAACGCCGTATAAAGGCGATACGAACCGAAGGAAGCTGGGTGCTCAGCGTTACGACCGTTACCTCGGTTGCCGCCGGCTTACAGGAACGGAGACTGATTGAATACCGGGGCGGCCACGTCCGGATTCTCGATCGCGAAAAGCTCGAGGCCGCCGTCTGCGACTGCTACCAGATCACCAAACAACTACACGCAAATCTCTACAAGAAATTAGTACCGGATTGCGCGAACAGCTTACACGGTGACGCCGTCGATACACTCAGCGTTTCTTAGAGCACAATGAGACACTCTGCCGAATGGCTGGCGCAAACTACTGTCGAGCGCCTTTAGGAAGGCCGGAGAGTTAGCTGGCATCGCTCGCGATTCTCATGGTCAACCTCTGCGTTTTTTCCTTCTGTAGGCGTCCTGGCGTCCTGACAATTTGCGGGAGTAAACCCGGAGAATTAATCCACGTAAAACACGTGAACTGTTGCGTAAATTTGCTTGTCGATGGTGTGAGAGAAACGGGAGTGATGCCACAACAGAGTAGCGATTTTTACTATGGATAGGCAGGGTCCGGCCGATGCCAGTGCGATTCTCCTTCTCGGCCGACAAGCCAGGGAAATCGCGAAAACCCAGCTCCCCTGCTCCATCGTTCTAACGAGCCCCAGACACTGGGTCCTAGGCGCGTTCCCTAGTGTAGACGCTAGTACAGTACTCTCAGTTGTCCGTCCTGCGGCTGCGAATCTTCGCCACGCGCCAAGGTAGCCAGTGAGGATTTTCCCACATAATCCCGCCGATGGCTCCTACGGCTAAGGAAGCGTCTGTGCGTAAACTTCTGCTACACCCTCGACCGGTGGACGCCGGTTTATCTCTCCGCCGTCGTGCCGCTTGCCAGAGGCTCTGCCGAGCATTGACCCGCCCCGGGAAACTGAGCCGCAGGAGGTTGGAAAATTTGGCCTGCGTGGTTCGATTCGTGCCGGATTTACCGGCAGATTTGCAGTTAATGTAACTCAAGTGATGGTCTCCAGCAACAGGCTTGAAGACGGATCTCTTTTCAGAGAAAACCCAGCCGCAGCCGTGCGGAGGGAAAGTGGGAAACGCGCAGCGTTTTCCAAGGCGGTTCCATCGCCATCTTTTCCTCCGCTGCATATGGTTGCGAACTCGTTCGGTGTCCGATCGGCCAGTGCCGAGTGTGGACGGCGGTGGTTGTAGTCATGGCACCATAAGCCCAGCTTGCGGCGAGCATCAGCCAGGGTGAAGAAGACTTCCACGTTCAGGCACTCATCGCGCAGCTTTCCGTTAAACGATTCAATGTAGCCATTTTCAACCGACTTGCCAGGTCGGATGAAGTCCAGATGCACTCCATTCTTGTAGGCCCACAGGTCCATCGCCTTCGAGGCGAACTCCGTCCCGTAGCACCACACGAAGCACTTGGAAGGAAGAGGTTGAGGAAGGCAGGAAGTCAGGTTTGGGGAGCGTAGCGACCGAGATCCGACTTCCTGGGCCATGGCTGGCCGTAGGTCTCCTAAGCTGAACGTATGCCTACTTTCACTTTTAGGAGAGAACCAACCATGTCCCTTGTCCAGCCTACTCAACCGTCCACCGTTCTGGTAGCGATCGATATTGCCAAGCTCCGTCACGATGTCCTGATCGAAGCTCCGGGATGGAAGAGCCGCAAGCGCCTGATCCTGCCCAACACCGCAGTCGAGTTCCGACTGTTTGCCGACTTTCTTCATGGCTTGAAGCACCCGGTGCGCATCGTCTTCGAGGCCACTGGGAACTACCATAGGCCGCTGGCGCACTTTCTGCAGGCCGAGGGTTTCCATCTGGAGCTGATCGCGTCCCTCGCTGTGGCGCGAACCCGCGAAGCCATGCATAACTCCTGGGACAAGAACGATCCGAAGGACGCCCAGGTCCTGCTCCATCTGCTCAAGACCGGCGTGACTCAGCACTACCATGACCCGCTCGTGAACCAGATCCATGACTTTCAGGAGCTGTCGCTCACCTATGCGCAGATCTCTCTTGAGAAGACCCGGACCCAGCATCGGCTCTTGACCCATTACCTGCCGCTCTACTTTCCGGAGATAGAGCGGTATTATCATGCCACGCGTTCTGAGTGGCTTCTCGCGTTCCTTCAGGTCTTCCCCACGCCTGCCCTGATTGCACGCCTCTCGATGGAAGACTTCGTTCAGCAAGCGTGGACGGTCGTCGGACGCAAGGTAAGTAAACAGCGGCTGCTAGAGGATATTTACCGCACGGCCCAGTCCTCCATCGGGATCCCCGTTGCTGAGGACTCAGAGGCCGTTGCGATGTTCCGCGTCGTACTCGGCGAGATGATCCGACTCTGCCAGCTCCGCGATCAACTGGAACAACGAGCTGCGCTTCACCTGAAGGAAAACGTCGACTTCAGGCGTCTCCAGCAGATGCCAGGCATCGGCCCTATCCTGGCGCTCACGATCCTGGCCGAAGCCGGCGACCTGCGCCGCTTCAATCACCATCGTCAGTTCCTCAAGTTCTGTGGCCTCGATCTCTCGACTCAGCAGTCGGGCCAGTTTCGAGGAGCGACCAAGCTGTCGAAATACGGCAACGCACGGCTTCGCTGCGCCTTCTGGATGGCCGCCACTGTGGCTGTGAGGCTGCGAGAGAACAGCTTCCGAGACAAGTTCGAACGATATCTCCGGCGTGATCCTGCCAGTGCCGACCGCAAGCGTATGGCGTATGTCGCCGTCGCCGCCAAGATGGCTCGCGTGGCTCATGGGATCATCAAGACCGGTACCGACTTCCGCTGCTTCTATGAGGCAGCGGCACCAAGTGGAAGAGCCGCTTCACCTGGGCCGTCGAGGCCGTAAGGACCTCGTAGATAATGATTCGGCCTTTCACTTGGTTGAGACTTCATTTTGAGTACAGTGGAGACTGCGCTCTTCGGCAGATCTCGTGTCGCTATGGTCGAACGCTCAGCCCTTGCTCGTGGAAGCCACTTGGAGGTACAGTCGTCGTCAAGCACATCCCATACGGGATGCTAAGGGACCTTCTCTTCTCTCCAGCTTTTCCTTCCTGTGTTAGTACGTTGTCGACGGTGATCAATTGCGGTGCGCCTCGAAGCGCCACCACCTTGTCCAGCGCCGTGGCCACCTTCTCACCACTCAATGCCGTATCGGCGAACAGGGTCAGGCACTCGCGAGTGAACTGGTCGACGACCGTGAGCACCCGGATCCAGCGGCCGTCAGAAATCCATGCTCCACTTGTGATTGGGACGCACCGCTTGTCCGAGCGGCACACGCTGTCGCTGGGCCCTTTCTTTGCGCTTCTGAGTGCGCACGATCAGTCCCTCCTCGGTGTAGATCCGGTAGATGTCCTTCCACCCCAGCAAGCAAAGACCGATTGCCGGGGACCCCGGCTTGGCATTTACTTCCCAGCCCTCGCGCTTGAGCAGCACTGTGAGCCGACGATAGCCATAACGCACGCGGCTGCCGGCCAGTTCGCGCAATCGAACCCGTAGCGCGTCCTGGGGATCGCGATGATGCTCGTAACGCAAAGTCGCCCGGTTCACCGGGATCAGCCCCGCCGCGCGGCGCTGGCTCAGCTGATGGGCACCTTCGGCCCACTCCGCCAGCTCCCGCCGCAAACGAGGCCTTACAACTAATGGGATGGTCCGCCGCTTGATTCCCTATAGCGCGGGGAGCAGTCTTCCTGTAGTTGATTTAGGAGGTGGTTCTCATGGAAATTCGCACGATCGGTATCGATCTGGGAAAGAAGACATTCCACTTGATTGGGGTGGATGAACGCGGCAAAGTAGTTGCCAAGAAGTGTCTGTCTAGAACACAGTTACTGCAGTTCACGTCCAATCTGCCTTCGTGCCTGATTGGGATGGAGGCTTGTTGTGGGGCTCCTATGCTCGGATCTTCTCTAGCGGAACAAGGTCATGATGTACGTCTGATTCCCGCCCAGTTTGTAAAGCCGTTTGTAAAAGGAAACAAAAACGACTACCTGTACCATAGCGATGTTAGAGCGTCATGGTTAGCTTTGAAACGCATCTCTTCACGCCTCTATAAGCTTATCTTCGAGATGAAGAATACGACGGCCCGCTCCAGCCTCTAGGCCGATGATTGTATCTTCACTTGATTCCTTGGCGGCAGAGCTTTTAATCAAGGCAGGCGTTAAGAACACGGAATGGTGCGGAGGGGCTTTGCCCGGTGTCTTGCCGCCTCGGATTCATCCCGGCCTTCATCCAGAAGAGAGGCGTTCTGAAAGTTTGCTCCAGAAATCTGGTCGTGCAGAATTACGTTGAGCAAAGCCTTGTGAACGTAAATGCGCTCCTTGTATTCGACATACCCTTGCTTGCGGAAGCGATTCATAAAAAGACTCACACGCGCCCGGGTCGTCCCGATCATTTCGGCCAGGGCTTGCTGCGTAATCGGCGGAATGAGTGTTTTCTCGTCGGCGACTTCTCCCGGCTTCCCGAACTGGGCCATCAACAACAGAACTCTTGCCAGACGCTTTTCACTGGAATTAAAAAGTTGATCAACAAGGTCGGCTTGGGTTCGCATGCTGCGGACCAGCAGAGAAGCTATAAATAGATCGGAGAAGGCACGTTGCTCATGCAGAACGCGGATTATCTCCTTTCTTTCCATCTTGAGTGCGATACACCCGGTGACGGCTGTCGCCGTCGCCAGATGCGGCCCGGAAGCCGCCGCAAGGCATGCCTCTCCGATGAAGTCGCCGGCCGTAAAAACGGTGATCGTGGCTTCTTTTCCGGCTGCGGAAACAATCGTAAGCCTGGCCCGCCCCTTCTGAAGGTAAAACACTGAATCGCAGCGACTTCCCTGCGAAAAGAAAACTTCGCCTTCCATCAAGCGCACAATTTCACGGCCGAGTCCGGCGGTGGCAAGATAGGTTGCGGGGTCAAATGCAGTTTGTGCCGGATTCTTCATGAATCCTCTTCCACACCGTCTCTCTCACGGTGTACCCCGCAAGCTTAGACTATGTCGGGTGGGAAACAAAGCTCTTTGCAGCGCTCAACTAGAAGAAGGTCTCTCCTTACATGCTTTGGAAATGACCGGATCCTTAAACCAGCGTGCGGATTGACTTAGGTGGCGTTCGATTTCTTGAACTCTCCCCTCATGCAACTCATTCAGTTAACTTTTACAGGACGCAATGTCCCCGACCATAGGCGGCAACGATCCCACAACGGTTATGTGAGTCGTTGAGCGGAAGAAGATTCAGTCTCTTCAGGGAACGCGTTGAACACGAACTGGTGGCTTCGACCCGCTTCGACTTCTCTCAAAACATCTAGCTAGACGTCATGTTTGCTGGTAGCCTTCATAGGTAGACAAGTTTGTATGCGCATGAGGGGCCTGCCCTATTCCCAACAGAGAAGAAGGTACCTGATCGCTCAGTTGCTACACAGGTTCCTCGTCTGGATGGAGGAGCGAGCAGCCGAACGGGTGAGGATTCGCCGTGCCAATTGCCCCTGGTGACAGATGATGGGATGGTCCGCCGCCTTAACCCGGCTGCTACCTTTCATCGGGAACAGGTCGAGGCTAGAGAATTCGACTTAGTCGACATCGCCGAGTCAGCGTTGAGATTGCATGATGTTAAACTGCGCAGGCACGGCATCACTGTTGAGCGCAACTTTCGTAGTCCAGTGGCTTCCTATGGGTTTGGAAGTAAAATCCTGCAGGTATTCTCCAATCTCATCCTGAATGCAGTTGCTGCCGTTCCGGCCGAGTCCGATAGGCTCTCCATTTGCGTTGAAGTCCAGGGCGAGTCGGTTCAAGTCACGATCGCCGACAACGGCGAAGGCATATCGGACGAATTTGCGGCCCAACTTTTGAACCTTACCTGACAAGTAAGAGCTCAGGAACTGGCCTAGGACTGCGGCTGTCAAAGCGAATCATTACAAAGCATCGCGGAACGATAGGTTTTCACACGTTACGTGAAGAAGGTCGGCGAGGAACCTCTTTTGTTATATCTCTTCCTGTATCCCAGGCCGCCTAGGGCCACCAATTGGCCCACATGCACATCGAAGTTGCGAGCTTAAGAAAGAGGAACGAGATCGAAAATTATCGGAATTGTCTTGATTGTCGCGGGTGCGATCGCGCTTATCTACGGCGGATTCTCCTTTCTCCGACTCTGTAGGGTTGGGCAAGGCCATCTCTTCAACCCTCCAGGAACATCACACTAAGGCATCTGATTTGTGTGGGATGGCACGGTGATGTAGAGAACAACACATAACTCCGGTAACGAAAAGATGCAGCTCTGGTTGTGATCCTTACCTGGTTCCTGGTTCTCGAGTCGCACGACGAGGAATGACGTCTTCAAATTACCCAGGTAGGAGCTCTCATGTGCGCTTCATTGACCCGTCTCCTTGGCGCCACCTCTCTTTTGGCAGCAATCTTAACCGGCTTGGCGGACGCAGAGCCGATTCACGTTCGCTTCGCCCAGGGATCAAGCCACGGTTTTCTTGCTATCCGGACGCTTGACGGCAAGCTCATCGCTACGGGTGAATCAACCCAAATAGTTCATGGCGATCGGGTCACTTCGAGGCTCATTTTTCGATTTCGTGACGGATCAATTGACGACGACACCACCATCTTCACGCAACGCGAGGTCTTCCGACTGGTCAGCGACCACCACATTCAGCATGGGCCTTCATTTCCCAAACCCATCGATTTTATTATCGAAGCGACGACTGGAAACCTCACCACTCGGGTCGAGGACGGCACGTTGACCAAGGAACATATGGACTTGCCACCCGACGTGTCGAACGGGCTTCCGCCCAATCTCCTGCTGAACATTCCTCCATCCACTGCGGAAACGAAGATTTCATACGTTGTACCAGGCAAGAAGCCGCGTCTGATCCTAGTCTCTATTAAACCGACAGGCAGTCTAGCCTTTACCGTCGGAGGATTGCGTCGGCAAGCGACCGACTTTACCCTTCACATTGAGTTGGGTGGGGCTTCTGGGATGGTCGCACCGATGATCGGCAAACAGCCGGCCGACTATCACATCTGGTTACAGAGCGGCGCACCTCCGGCTTTCGTTCGGGAGGAAGGACCACTCTATGAGGGTGGCCCGATCTGGCGCATCGAGGAAATCAGTCCTACTTTTGGCCGCTGACTTTCGGGTTAGGGATACTGTATACCGCTTACAGGGCGGCGATTCGCCCGCGGCTTACCCAACTCAAGTGGGCCAGCCCTCATCAAGCGGAGCGCGAACGGAGCTAATCTTCTTTCTATTCCAGAGCCACGGCGTCGCAAGCGCCCAAATGGCCCAGCCGTCCTTTTGCGGCCACCTCTGTCAGGTGGGCGAAAGGCGTGGTTTAGTTTATCAACGTCTCGCGGAGAAAGAAGGGGTCGGTCCTATGCAAAGTTGGCAAGTTTAGTCATTTGACATTGCGGCCTTTCCGCAAGCGCCAGACGACTCTCATAGAGAGCTTCTCTCTCCGACGAGCTCCGGGATGAGTCCGACTCGGCGAAGCATGTAGCATCCGTCGTACGCACTGTCCAGCGTTCTTGAATGCAATAAACTCTCGGATCAAGGGGAGACACCATCACGGGATTCTATTTGGTGCTCACGGCGCGCGGTCGAGACTGGTCTGAAAATCTAAACAGTTCATTTTGCAACACTATGCCGTGTTTTCAAATCGGCGCCCCCCAATAGCGGCAGCAAAAAGAGATTGGCGAGAATGTCTATGACCGTTCCGGCGACGACTACGAGGCCGAACCTCTGTGTAGGAGGAAAATTCGAGAGGGCAAAGATGGCAAAGCCGGCCGCGATGATGACATCTGAATAGACGATGCCGCGCCATTGCTCACGACGGCCTGCTGCCCACGCGCTCCAGCCCTCTTTGCCATCGCGCTGCGCACGCTTCACCCCAAACACCAGGTGAACCATCGAATCGATCGCCATTCCGATGCAGACGTTGGTAGCGGGCGCGGAGATGATATCCACGGGAATATGAAGCAAACCAATACCACCCAGCATCCAGATGGGCACCAAGCTGAGGCTGAAAATCATGGCGATCGCTACCCGGATATTCCGGCCGACGATCAAGGCCACGCCCGTAAAAAATACTAGTAACCAAATCAGGCCAGTTCTGAGGCTTGACGCTACCAGCTTCGCCAGCGCTCCCTGCAACTGATACACGCCCCCAACGAGATAGGGTGTGAAGCCTTGCTTCCGAACAATCGACTTTAGATCGTTCACAACCTCAACTCGCGGCTTGTCCCGCCTTTGCTCCTCCATGCGCAGATAGAAGGCCGCCAGCTTACGATCGTTCGACACGAAGGTGCTCGCGATCCTATCGTGCTTCGCTTCGCTCATGATTTTTAGCAGGCGGTCCCAACTGAAGAGGAAGGCAAACGGCTGACGATGCCCCTCGTCCATCAATACTGGCAGCGAGAGCACGGTTCCTACTCCCTTATGCTCTTCGAGCGCCTCCTGCAGATTCCACATTTTGTCGTACTCTTCTTTCGTATCCAGCTTGTCGCCATTCGCTGCGGCGATCACCAGGGTCAGCGGATTCGACCCCCCGTTGCGGTCGACATATAGAAGTCCGTCTCGCGGTTCCGTTCCTTTCTTGAAGTAATCAAGCAGGCTGGGGTCGGTATTTAGCCGCGATATGCCAAAACTCAAGCCGACGCTGACCAACAGGATAGCCACGGAAGGCCAGGCAAACTTACTAGTCCAAAATTTAGACCAGCGTTCATCAGGCAGTGTTTGTGTCTCTTTGGGCCCTTCCCACTCCAAAAATGACGGGTACATTAGGTATGCGCAACAGAGCGCGATCACCGTTCCCTCCACGCCGCCGTAGCCTAGCTCACGCAATGGTTTGGCCGGCACCAGCAACAGACTTCCGAACCCAAGCGATGCACACACCATCGACCAGAACGAGGCTGGCAACGTCATACGCCACGCCTTCGCACTCAGGCTGCGCGAATCCACCTCCTCCTCATCTCCCTGACGCGCAAGTGTCTGCCAGTTGAACGTCATATAAACCAGGTGAGACAAGGTCACGACAAAGACAATTGTTCCCAAGTTTGCAGTCAGGATCCCGATTTTTTCGCCGAGTGCCGATTGGACGAGCAGCGTCGCCAGCACCGCGCTGGTACACGTCACCAGAATTCCAAGAGTGAGCTTCAGCGATCGAAAGAGAAGCCAAGCCGCTGCTCCGAACAGGAGGATAGAGGTAAGGCTGAAGACACGGAAGTCATGTTTCAGACTTCGCCGGATCATCTCGGCCACATACTGGGCCCCGGCAATATTAATGCTAAAATCCTTCGCACTGAATTTGTCGACGATCGCTTCGACCCGGCGGATCAGTTCCTCGCCGTCTCTGTTCGAAGCAAAAAGGACCACATTGCTGGAGCGCCCATTCTCCGCAATCAACAACCGCTTCCAAAAAGGGCTCTTTTCCGCATCCGCAAAGTCTTTCGGTCCGTCAGACAGGCTTTCTGCACCATTAACCATTTCAACCGCCCGCAGTTGCCGCGTCAACTGTGCCAGCCGCTCAAGGTAGTGCTGCGAAGAAATACTCGACGCGGCTACGCTAACAATCAGCTGGCTGCCGGAAGGAAATATCTTATCAATCCTTGCCGACTCTTTATATTGGGAATCCCTCGGAGAGAAAAAGAAGTTCTCGGTCACCTGGGGCTTCAAGTCGACAAATATAGCTACGAGACCAAACAAAAGGACGGCCAATGCTAGCATCAGCCAATGCCGCCCTGGAAGCTTATCTTTGAACGTGATCATAGGACTTCTTACCACCGCGCAAGGGTGGGATGCGCGCCACTCGCGCGAGGGATACTGAGCGAATTCGAAGTGGCGGAAGGACTATTGAGTTCAAGTGCTAGCGACAACATGAAACCTACGCGTTGATGGGAGCTATTGTGCTCCCGCATCGGACAGTACCGATACTGCACCACTTCGGTTTACACGAATGCGGAGTGGTAACAGCAAAGTCTCCATACGCACGACTTCTGTAGTGCCACAAGGAATAACTCGAGAGCATTCCCAAGAAGCATTACGCCGATTGGAACGAGCTAAAGTGACGCAGGCTTCACCCCCAAGGAAATGCGGCCTGCTCTTAGCAGCAATATGCCCTTCGCCTCAGGCCACCAGATCGAAGATCGCTCCCGGCCTTCGGACCTTCTACCAATCGCAGTATCGTGTCGTCCGGAACGGACAGCACAATGAGATCGACCAGCCTCATACAACGGAGTTCCCTCATCGATCTGAAGCACTTTCCGACTGACGCATTGGCTCCCCGAAGAAACACCAGCCTGAATTCCGGATCTTTGCCTGATACATGGCAGAGTCAGCGTTTCTGATTAGTTGCTCGCCCGTGACGCCATCCTCTGGGTAGATAGCAATACCAACCGATAAACTTATTGTTAGGCGTTGTTCGTTCACTTCTAACGGGCTACCAATCCTCTCTGTAGCTTTGACAAGGACTCGCTCGATGTTGTCTCGGTTCTGCGGATCAATTAGCAGGTAAAGAAATTCATCGCCTCCATTTCGGCAGATGGTGTCCTCCTTACGGCAGCCTTGCATGAGACGGTGTGCCGTCTCCCGCAGCGCAATATCGCCTCCGGCATGCCCCTGGGTATCGTTGATGGCTTTGAAAGAGTCCAAGTCAAGGAACATTACCGCCAAAGACCATTGGTGGCGACCCGCGACTGCAATTGCATTTGCGAGCTTTTCATCAAACAGCTGCCGATTCGCTAACTTGGTCAAAGGATCATGCAAAGCCGAAGCTCGCGCTAGTTCCAATTGGCCGCTCGCAATTCGGAGAGCGGCCTCCGCCTTCGCCAGAGACGTCTCCGCGGTTCTGAGATCACACTCGCACTTTTCAACCTTGGCTCTCAGAAGTTGGTTTCGTGGTTCAGGCATCCAAAAGGTCGCTCCAACTGGCTTCCTGCACCTCAGCTTTCAGACAAGTCGTTACATCGAAACGGCGACATCTGATTGACATTCGAAAGCAAATGCGCTTTTCCGCGCGAGAGCCTGCGAACTCAAGATCACTCCTGAGACTTCGAGGTGACCTAGACCACGCTGCGCCATATGATGACCCGCTCGGTTTTATACGCTCATCCCCCGCGAAATAATGCGCCTGCACTGCTCACAGCTTGACACAAAAACTGATTGCTGAGGGCAATTGTGACCATATTAAACACAGGCGATGGGATCAATAATAAGCAGGATACTTTCTATTAGATGAACAAAGAGGCAATATCAGTGAAGTCGCAGATCTCTATAGTTCTGCTGATTAACAATGATGCTGCCATCGCCGACTGCATTCGCAGCACTATCTCTGCGGGTGCGTTTCCGCCTATCTGGGAGACCCTGCCGCATACTCCTCCGGCGTTGGTACATTCACGCAGACGGTTACCGGAGGCCACTTATCAGCCCCCGACCTTCCCGATCCTGTGTTCTTCGGACCCACTTCAGGTAGGTGAGCCATCCAGTACAGACTTCGTCCCTCGACTTGCATCAAGATGATGGAATGCTAAAGAAAAGGAAAGAACCCACGGCAAGGGCAAAGGCGACCCTTCTAAGCGTTATGAAGGAAATGGACGAGCCGCGATTAGCGGAGTCTGTCCGCAAAGAATTGATCGGAGCCGAGGAATTCCGAACTGTCGTTCCCGTCAAAACACCTGCGCTCAGTCATGCAAAACGACATTGAGTAAGCGCTCCGATGGTTATGGCTCACTCGGCAATGTGCCGGCTAACATGCAGACCAACGTTCGCAGCCAAATGTATTTAACCAACGAATCGATGCGCCTGCTACCAAAATTGGGTCCTAAAATGTCCGAGAATGACATCAAGCCGTTTACCAATTACAAAGGCTTTCTTGACAAGTCGACCAAATACATTCCCTCCTGGGTGAAGGTCGCCGTTGCCCTCGCGCTGGGTCTTGGAACCATGGTTGGCTGGAAGCGCATCGTGGTCACAGTAGGCGAGAAAATCGGCAAAACTCACCTCACCTATGCCCAAGGCGCATCGGCGGAACTGGTGGCCATGGTCACAATTCTCGGTGCCGACAGCTTTGGCTTGCCGGTCTCGACCACCCACGTTCTCTCTTCCGGTGTAGCCGGCACGATGAGCGCCAACGGAAGCGGCCTTCAAGTGTCCACTCTCCGCAATATCGCCATTGCGTGGGTATTCACCCTCCCCGCCGCAGCAGTTCTCTCGGGCCTCCTGTTTTGGATCTTCAACGCAATCTCTCGGTAGTAGGCGACGCTTTAGCCTGATACCTTAGCCGCATGGAATGTTTCCTCTCCATCACCCGCCAGGTCGATACCGATCATGAAGGTCGCAAGTCACGAAGCCCGGTCACATCGGTCAGGGCAGAAGCCGACCTCGATCAAGACGCTGCATCTGGTGCCCCTGACTTCTTTTTCGGCAAGCTCCTGGACGTGACCCTGGGCCAAATCATCCAATTCAAGTTCGCACCCGGAGTCGAGGTCGGGTTTAGGGGAAAACGATACAAGTTCGAAGAGCTTGGTAAAAGCGGCTCCTTCAAGCTGCGCAAGGATTGGTGAGTAACGTCGGTGAAGTCATTAGAGGCGACGCATCGGAGAAAAGTCTCCGCGCTTTTGTAGGAGACATAGTGGGGACACCTCACGAAACGGCTATTTATGTACGCCAGCAAACAGACGGCCTCATGCCTTTCAATGACTTACAGGTGTTCAGTCACAAGCACTTTTGCCGTCGGACCCTGAGATCCTGCTGTTTTCTATGCTGCTAAAAATGAGTGGGTTATTAAACCTGCTCGCAGCTTAACGTACGTAGCGTTCCCTTTCTTGAGGTGCCCCTACTTGAGCCGAGGTGCCCCCTGTCTCGCGCTGCTTCAACCACTTCATTGGAGATGAGGTAAAGGCCTTTGACTTGGACTTGGAGAACCCGTTCGATTTGGATGAGGAGCCGAGTCAGGAGCCTAAAACTGAGAGTGAGACCCGCCTCCGTATGAACCATAGATCACGCGCTCGGAAGATTCCTCGGACATGTCTTCGGCGATTCCACCGCTGAACTCCTTAACGAACACATCAGAAAGGAGCGAGAAGATTTTAGACACTCTGTCAGGCATCGCTGCATTCTGTTACGGGGAAACTACAAGGGCTCGGAACCGCGGAACCGCGGCCGACCGATCGTGACAGTCGATATTGTGTGTTTGAAGATCAACTGATCCTCGCCTTTACTCTCTAAGAGCAAGGTATATTTGTCGAAGGATCGAATCTTCCCCGTCAGCTTGGTGCCGCTGATGAGATAAATCGTGATCATGCTTTTGTCTTTGCGGACTGTGTTCAAGAACGTCTCCTGGACGTTTTGTGCCGGCCTGTTGTCCATTTGCCTCATCCCTACCGTCTGGGCCGATGAATGCGATAGTTACTATGATTGTTCCCGGTCGACCCTTCTTCCTCGCCCCACTCGTCCCTATTCTGCGAAGTCGAGATACCTCGCATATGGGACTCTACTGCGACGGCGGCCCGAAGGCGGCCTGCTGGAAAGGAGAAGACAACTCCACTCGGCGCGCTTCCCGGTCACGAATCGATCGTTCGAGATGAACGGTCCCTCTTCTAATTCCAGCGCTTGGGCATATTCCTTCAGATCGGACAGTTGGGCAAGAGAGACGTCTAACAGCTCATCAATCAGGGTGGCGACGTGAGACATAAACACTCCAACGAAGAACCATTCTTATCATTAAACTGGGATTCATTAAACCGAGATGCTAAGCTATGACCAGCCCTGTGGTCATTTCCGAGCTATTCGTCTTACAAACTCCAGGTGTCATTGACGGCCACGGCAATCTCCTGCTCAGACCCGAGATAGCGTTCGGTCGTCTGAATCGACGAGTGGCCGAGCAGGAATTTAATATGCTCAAGATCGTCGCCCGACTTCCGGCAGAGTTTCGCGCAGGTCCGCCGCAGGTCATGGGCGCCGAAATTTTGGATGCCGATCTCCTTGGCGCACCGTTCGACGACCGACCAGACCGACCAATCGCCGAGTGCCACTTTGCCCGGTTTGCCGGACTTCGAAACCGGCCGGAGCAGGGGCCCATCTTGAATGTCAGCAGCGGCTGTCCAGCGGTCGATGCTCTGCTTGACCCAGAAGGGCACGGCCACCGTCCGGACGCGCCTTCCCTTCCCCACCAGGTCGACGATCACCGCCCGGCCCTCGCGCTCGACGATGTCCTCAAATTTGAGCTCGGCCAGCTCCTGACGGCGTAGTCCGCAGCCGAGCAGCAAGGCCAGAAGAGCATGGTCGCGCTTACCGATCAGCTTCTCCTGGTCAGGCACGGCGAGCAGCTCTTTCGCCTGGTCACGGCTGAGCCAGTTTCCCGTCCGGGTCCCCTGCTGGCGGACATTAGGGACATCGGTGATCGAGGCCGCTGTCTCAGAGTCGAGGATCCCGTTGCGCCGGGCCTCAGCGGCCAGCTGCCGGATCGCCGAGAGCTGAACATTAATCGTCGAAGCCGAGAGACCCTGCTCGAGGAGCTGGGCCCGGTAGGCGACCAGGCTCGAGCGCGAGAGCGGTTCTTCGATCGATTCCAAGAACTTTCCCAGCTCGTCGAAGGCCCGCGAGTAATTGCGCTTCGAATACGGGAGAGGCAACGCCGGCCAGCACGATCGCCCGGAGCCAGTCGAAAGTTACCGGCGCGGGCGGCGCGATCGAGACCAGGGCGGAGCCGGTCATAGGAAGAGCGGCAGCTGCTCGCTCGCCGCCGGGTGGAGCTCCCGCCAGAGCCGCCGGAGAAGCTCGGGCACATCGCGAAAGAGCACTTGGGTGCGTTCGATCAAGGCATGGCAGGCCGGGCAAAGCGTGACCAAAAGTTTCAAGCGAGGAGACCCCCGGCTGGCGATGATGGACGGCGAGGACGGTCGAGATCGAGGTCGCCTGGCACCCCTGGCAGGTATGACGGTCGCGGGCGAGCACCCGATCGCGTAATCCGGCAAAGTGTCTTTCATCGGCCCGCACCCGGCTGTAACAGCGCTGGCAGAGACCGCGGGACCATATCGAGCTCGACCCACAGCGGCAGAAGAGCACCCGCTGCCGGGAACGTCCGACTTCCCTTCCCAGCTCCAGGCGGGCCGGCCGGGAGACGAAGGGGAGCTGGTTTGAGGTCAGGATCCTGCCAGCCGGCTGCGGGAACCCCGGCGGTAGAACCGAAAGCGAGCTGGCGGAAGGCAAAGGCTGGAAATCTGCCATGAAGCAGTATAAGCCAGATCGCCCATGACAATTGACATTGTTATTGGTTAATACGGACTTGCTTCGGCTTTGCGGAAGGTGTCGAAATTTCGAATATGGTGCGTGGCCGCGCCGTATTCGGTAGACAAGCCCTTAATGGGGTCCCTTCAGAAAACGGACCAGATCGTACGGTAAGGTTGCTGAGACGGAGACAGCGGGCCGTAACGCTTGCTTCTCGAAACCAATGAACATCTCCGCAGCTCCCGATATTCAATCAAGAACTGGTTTTGAGAACGATATTGCCTGCTAGCCGGTTCGCTTTGATCAGGCGACGGATGCCGCTCAAAAACCTGCGTTTGCGAGAACGCCGTCCTCACGGATGACTGTGGACTTAGTGCGAGCTGGTGCTATTGGCTTCACAAGCGACAAATCATGAGGCGCTCACAACGGCTTACCGTACGATGTGGTCCGTTTTCTGAGGCGACCCCGGATAGCGGATGATTCGCCAACAATCTCGGACGGCTCCGCACACTGGGCGCGATCGACTATCCAAAGCCTGGTTTTGTCCGCGCTGAAGAGGTTCTGTTTCCGAAGGCTCGCAAATGAGCTGTGGAGGATTTCGGGAATCAGCAATGTTTCGGATGATCCCCTTTCGTCGCACACTTCAAAGTCGTTGCCAAGCCCTCACTTGTAGTTCCAAGAGGTAAAGAACATTCAATCATGGCGCGTGACCGCGCCGTATTCGGTAGACAAGCCTCTAATGGGCCAGCCCCTCGCGCTCTGCAAGGCCATTCGCCCTAGTAGGTACCGGGGACATGGTTTACACGCAAGACCGGAGACAGGGTTTACAGATATGGGAGGAGTGGCTCTTCAACGAAGGACGTAACGCAGGAAGATGCGTTTATGCCTTGGAGAGAGAGTCGTATTGTGGATCAACGCTTGCAGTTCTTATCGAGTTATCAGAAGGCAGAGATGTCTGTGACGGACTTGTGCCATGAGTACGGCATCTCACGCCCAACCGCCTATAAGTGGATCAAGCGATATAACGAAGTTGGCCCGGAAGGCTTGCTGGATATTTCGCGCAGACCCCACGGTTGTTCTCATGCAACCTCTATGGAGATCGAAAACGAGATACTTGCTCTTCGGAAGCGTTTTCCTTCCTGGGGAGCGCGGAAGTTGAAGGCGCGTTTGGAGAAGATGAACCCGAACGTTGTATGGCCAGCAGCTAGCACCATTGGCCAGATTCTTCGCCGGGCCGGACTCACGAACCCTGTTCGCAAGAGACGCAGAACCACTCCATACTCAGAACCCTTCGCTGAGGTCACCGCACCGAACCAGCTATGGTGCATGGACTTCAAGGGCTGGTTCCGCACAGGAGATGGGCACCGATGCGATCCGTTCACCATTACAGATGCCTACAGTCGCTATCTGATCCGCTGTCAGGCCATAACCCGGATGGATACGGCGCATGTACTCGCGATCTGCGAGGCAGCGATGCGCGAGTATGGTGTTCCTGACAGGATTCGTACGGACAACGGATGCCCATTCTCTGGACATGCCTTGCTGGGACTGTCCCAGTTGTCACTTAACTGGGTGCGCCTCGGGATCGTGCATGAACGCATTCAGCCGGGTAAACCGCAGCAGAACGGTCGACACGAACGGATGCATCGCACACTCAAGCAGGACACAACGAACCCGTCCGCGAAGACGCTCCAGGCACAGCAAAAACGGTTCGATGAGTTTCGCCGGGTCTATAACCATGAGCGTCCGCACGAAGCCTTGGGGAACGAAACACCCGGCAACATCTATGTGCCCAGCTCGCGGCTTCTGCCACGGTACACGAAGGCATATCAGTATCCTGCTCACTTCCAGACGCGGCGTGTCAACGACTCAGGAGATATTAGCTGGCATAAGGGCCGGGTATTCATCAGCCAAGTCTTTCGCGGCCAGGATATAGCACTCGAAAAAGTCCAGGACGCCTTCTATCGAGTCTACTTCTGCTCTTTGGAAGTTGGTGCGTTCGATGTCAACGAAATGCGGTTTCTACCGGCGCTTCGTCCCTAAAACAAGCGTTGGAAATGACGAGGAGTGGAAAGCATGGAAAACCATAAAGCCGGTTTTCCACCCGTCCCACTCCTCTTGGAAATCCCTTCGGGATTCCCACATTCCCAACGCTTCGACGGCGGGAGATATTCTTATTACAGACCGGGCTCGGCCAGCCTTTACCCAGAACCAGAGCCAATTTCCCCGCAAGGGCCTTGTAAACTCTCTTCCCGGTACGAAACGTAAACCATCTCCCGGTGCTCTCACCCGGGTTTTGGCTCCCCCACGCCTGCCAAAAACGCAGCCGCGGTCCCCCCAAAAAGCTGCGCTCGAAGACCTTTCCGTTTGCTACCCCCGCCTTCGCCAGTGGGCGTTCGGCATGTCTGTACATGCCGTGTTCCACGACACGCAGAAAGCAACCGCAACCGACCGGACAAAAATCCGTGGGCCATGCAATACGGGTTCCGGGATTGACAACTCGCTGAGGATCAAAAACCTCAGTGCTGAACGCGCCCTGTAAATAGCAGTCTCGACTGTCAACAAAAATGTAAAGCGAAACCAAGTCAGGAGAACGAACAACCATGATTAGCGATCTTAACCGTGTAGTTCTGATGGGTTATCTCGGCGCTGATGCCACCAAAGACAAGAACCCCGACGCTCCCATCACCTTCAGCATTGCCACCACCGCCCGCTGGATCGACAAGGCGGGCCAACGCCAAAGCCGCACGGATTGGCACAACATCGTCGTCTTCAACAAACTCTCAAGGTTTGCGGCCAAGCTCAAGAAGGGCGATCGCGTGTACCTCGAAGGCGAGCTGCGAACCAGCAAATGGGAGAAAACCCTTTGCGGCGAAACCCTCAAGCTCGTTCGCTACGAGGTCTATGCTTCGCAGATCGACCGCGTAGCCAAAGCCGAAGACCCGGAAGACGACGCGATCTCACAGGAGGTCACAGCAACCTACGCGTAATCATCAGTTGGCCAAAGGGGGCGGTGCTCGAACACTGCCCCAACCACCCCCAATGTACATGGGGCTTTCAATTCCTCCCGGGACCATGTATTTAACAATGTTTACTCCGCTGTCCTCCGAGATTCAACAATTGGTTTTGCTCGAAATGAATCGACTTGGCGATGGATAGATCGTAGAGGCTTAGGAGTTCAAATGAGAAGCCACAAACTCCGTAGTTGAGATAGGACAACACCCAAATCTTCTAAAGAGTTCTCAGAAAAGCGATCAAGTCTTTCTTCTCCGCGGGAGAAAGGCCCAACCCGAAAGGATGTCCACGGACGGCGTAGGTCTTGGCTCCATACGGTTTGAAGCCCGTCGGCACATAATCCTCATTCATACGAGCCGGGTCGAACCAGTCTTCAAGCGTTGCGCACCAGCCACTATGGCCAAACATGCTCCGATACCAGACTCCTCGAAGAGACGGAACCTTGTAATATCCTGTGCCTCTTCTGGTCTGTGTCGCGAGGCCCGGGTCGGTGTCGACTGACATCGGCAGGATGTCATATTTAGCCAGATGGTCCCTGGGGATAGTGAAGCCTCGCGCCGGAGTGAGCTTGTTATTCGTGTAGGCACGGCCAGAGTGACAACCCGAACATCCTTCGCTGCTGAAGATTTTGCTCCCTCTGACCGCCGAGGCGTCCATCTTGTTCGGATTCGGCGGGGGCTTGATCGAGTACACATAAAGCGCCATGGCGTAGAGCTGCTCATCGCTGTAGCGGCCTCCGATAACTACGGGATCAGCAGGATCAGGCAGCGCTTTGAACGCCGGAATCCCAGCAGGGATGAATCCGTCGAAACTCGCCAAACTATCGCCACCCTGATTGAGAGCCGCGTAGCGCATAAGGTCTACTATCGAGCGCTGCGGCTGCAGACCGGTTCTATCAAGATATCGGCGGTCCTTCACGCCGATCAGATCAGGCACCTGGACAGGGTCGAATGAACTGGAACGATGCCGGGGGATTACGCCAGGAGGAAACGTCTTCAGCACCTCCAGGTTCTCTTGAGGCGATAGAGCGTTCTGTCTAGCGCCTGGGTCCGGGCTCAGCCAGGGAGCTCCATACAAAGCTTCGACGAAGAGGGCCGCGACGGGCGGCGGCGCCGGCAGTCGTGGCGAATACGCCGAAGCACGCGAGAAGGAGAAATTTCCCTGCGCGCCTTTGATTGTCATTCCCCCGGCCGTCACCCGCGTATGGCACATCCCGCAGGAAAAGGATCCCAGTTCGACTTTTCCTTTTTCTTTAATCACGTAACGCACAAAGGGAACGACTCCGTCCTTCGTCACTGGAACATCACCCTTCTCGTTCCAATCTTTACTGTGAACGTCTGCAAGCGCGATCACTCCATCATCGCCAGATTCCGTAAAGATCGACGCATCGAAAACCAGCTCGCCGGCTTTCAACCACTCCTCTTCAGTCTTCAGCGGCGGCTTCACGCCCGCGTCGTCCCACAAGACAAACGGTTCCTGCTTCCTTAGCCAATCCATGTAGCCGGCGGGCTCCCTGCCAGGAGCGTACACCGGGTATTCTTTGTAAATCTTCCTGACGGGAATTTTGTAGTAATACTCGGCCGAAGCCTGCCTAGGTGAACCAATCGGGTTGGCGAGGGGAATTTCCAACGTCGCCATGGCCGCGTCATCCCACGTCCTGGGAACGACCGGGCTGAAGGGGGCGGGTGCCTGGGCAGAGAGGCTCACCCCACCCAGCAAAATAACCCCTAACAACGCTGGTGCCTCGAAGCGCCGCCTACCTCGCATCATGCCTAGCCTCCGCAGCAATGCCTGACCGTCTTAAATCGCAACATTACGGATCAGCTCGAGCGTCAGCCTAGTAAAAAAGCGACACGCGATCAAAAGGTAGAGAAAAGCCTACAATTTCTTGCATCAGGCTCCACAAGCCGGGGCTGAAATTTCGAAAAGTGAGGCCTTGTGATCAAAATCCAGACGGCAAGGCCCCGCGCCGAACTCGAAGAATTCGTCCGCGTATTCGCACAACGTGACGTCGTCTGCGTGGGCGAGAAACTCCGACAACGCGACATCGCGCAGCTCGAGCACATTCTGTCATTTGACTTCGGCGATTTGGCGACCATCCATTACACAAACGGTCAAAGCAAGCTTGTACCGCGAATTCACGTCGTCGGATCGCAGACCACCGCTACAAGCAACGCCCAATTCTTCGGCCATCACGATGGATTTGGAATATTCCTTAAACCTCTAGCTTGCTGGCAGCTCTTCAGAATTCCACCAGCAGAGTTTGCGAATGAAAACGGGCACGGATCAGACCTTGTCGGAAACGGGATAGATACCCTTTGGCTGCGTCTGGCTGAAAGAAACACCTTTCAGGAACGCATCCAGGTGGCTGAGGATTACTTATTGCCTTTTGCGCGCAACGCTCTGAAGAAGACCTTAATTCTGGAAACAGCGCAACACACCTATCGTCGCAGGGGCGCGGTGGGAATTCAGGATCTTGCCCACTATAGCTCGCTCAGCCTTCGCCAATACGAACGTAGATTCGTGACCGAGGTGGGATTTACTCCTAAGCTCTTCGCCAGGATCACTCGTTTTCAAACAGCAGTCGACATCAAACGGATGCATCCTCAACGTTCATGGATGAGCGTCGCCCATCAACTCGGCTACTTTGATCAGATGCACATGGTTCATGACTTTCACAGCCTTGCTGGAAGCGGACCGACAGAATTATTTCGGCAGACGGGCGACTATCGGCCATGGTCTCTTGCTTCTCCATCGAAACCGTATCTCCTCTCAGAGTGACAGTCCGTGGGCGCGCCCGCTTCGCAAACCCTTGTTGGGAATCGGCCCGCTAAAGGGGGCGCAGTCGTTGCCTAATGAATATCATTCAGCCTGCTTGCCAAGTTGCCGTATAACCGGCTACTTGGAGGCGTGGCCAGCAACTCCCGCAAAGTCACATAATTGGAAGGAGTGGTTGTTCGCATCACGAATTACGGAATTTCCAAATGGCACATCACATCCGCATCTATGAACAAGGCTCACCTACTGTCATGCGTTATGAAGAAGTTGAGGTATCGTCCCCAGGCCCTTCGCAGGTCCAGACACGGCAGGAAGCCAGCGGAGTCAATTTTGTCGACACCTAATTTATTCCCGACTGTCCCCGCGCCCACGCTGGGGCTAATTCATCCAGGCAGCACTGTTCCAAAAGGGGTGGCCTGATAGTCTCTTCGATCCTAAAAGGAACAAAATGCCAATAATTAAAACTCCCGGCACAATCATCCACCTTCCTTCTATGCAATCCATGCAAACGTCGAAGAACTGGATAAAAGCCACCAAAATCATTAGCTGGCTGAGTGCGCGCCATGCATGCAGGAGTAGAAGAGAGATGAGCATGAGCCCTACCACCAAGTTCCGAGATGCGAGATACCCCGCATAGATGCGGACCGCTCCATTGATTTCATCATGGGACGAGACCATCATGGCCGGATGGAGTATAGCTAACACCCCGCCCGTTAAAGTAAGAAACGCACCGAGAATGACAATAAACTTTGGCCACCAAGGGATTAGCAAAGACTGATCGGGGGGATCGAACATGATGGATTCTCCGGCATTCATAAGCGCGACTCGCTCATCAAGTACGCAATAAAAAGGGCCCAGTTCCCCCGTGTCTGCATAATCGGTTCTTCCTATTGAAATTGACCAAAATCAAGAATATCTTGCGAACAAAAGGCTAAATTTGCGGCCATCAAACGATTCGGAGCTGTCTTTTGCTTCCAGATAGCCGGCTTTATAGCCTGAAGTCATTATGCTGGTCGTCGCGGATTTTCTGCTCGGGATGATAGGGGTCGCGTCAGAATTCGGACGGTAGCGCACGTTAGTGAAGGTGGGAATCAAGCAAATGAGCAACTTACAACAGACGTATCGTAGAGGCACATCGCGATCGGGGCTATGCTGTTAAACCCTTTGCTTTTAATCTCGGGTCTGGCTTAACGTACGCTGTGATCCGAATTCTGAAGGCACCCTTACAGCCAAGAACAATCGGTGCGAATTCTGTACGAGGGCGCACTCAGCCGTCGCCCGGCTGGCATACCAAGACGGCCAGAATGTCTCCGATGCCTTGCTTAATCTCAGCACAGCAAACCTTGACGAGCCGCTTAAAGCCACTATGCTCATGTTAGGAAAGCTGACGCATGCGCAAAGGATAGATGCTCAGGACATAAAAGCGGTTCTCGTTGCCGGTGCAACCGTTGAACAAATTGAAGACGGGCTTTCCGTTTGCTTTTCGTTCAATGTCATCGGGAGGCTGGCTGATGCATTTGGCTTTGCTGTTCCGAGTCCAAAAGCCGTCAAATCGGGTGCGAAATATCTACTGTCGCGGGGTTATCGCTAATCAGGAAGAGTTGCTAAGGCTCTTGGGTAGAGGAAATCGGCTTTTCGTCAGCTGGGACTTGCTAGCTCAAACGGACCTATCAAAACTGCCCCGACGGACTGCGTTGCAGCTCCCGGCTACGTGCACGGGGCAGCCCTGATAGGGTCCTAACGTTTCTCAGGACTAATATGCTTAGCTTTTAGTACCATCCGCACCTTGAATTGAACAGTGGCGCCGTGTGATCGGCATGGCTGCGGAGATCGAAGCCTACATTCAGGAGAACGACAGTAAGCTCAAAACGAAGGAGTGAAGCTGTTTGGATGTTGTTCTAAAAAAGCCACGGTAACCGCAGTTGTGTGGCTTTTTAGGGGCGCTCGTTTTCAAATGCTGCTCGGCTACGATCAACTCACCGGATGACGGCTACTTTGCGGCTCGTGACAGCAATGTTGGGTTGGGCCTGGTTGGGAGCTTCGGGCCAGGCGTTCACGAATCGGAAAACACTCGACCACACGGACGCAAATTCCCGTTATTTTTTCGCAGCTAGCCGGCGATCTTCAAGCTGTTGTGTTGACCTTTCCAACTCATCAACTATCAACTTTTCATTTGGCAGCACCGTCTGGTATTCCGCGGCGAGAACCTTGTTCGGCAGATTGTCGAGTGCGTATCGCGCTTCGGCCGCACCTTTCCCTGCGCAAAGTATCAGGCCCACGGGAGGGTTTTCGCCTTCCTTCATCCAATGCTCGCGGGCGTAGTTCAGATAGAGGTGCATCTGGCCCGCGTCCGCATACCCGAAAGAGCCCACCTTGAGGTCGATTATGACCAGACATCGCAAACGACGGTGAAAGAAAATAAGGTCGATGCGGAACCAGGTATCGTCTAGCCGCAAACGACGTTGACGCCCCAGGAAGGCAAAGTCGTCGCCCAACTCTAACAAGAAGTCTGCTAGATGTTGGATCAGGGCGTCCTCGAGTTCGGATTCGGAGTACTCGTCTTTGAGATCGAGGAACTCGAGGACGAACGGGTCTTTGATCGCCTCCTCTGGCGTCATCGTATCGTTTGGCTGTGCCTTTTCGGCCTTTTCCAGCATCGCAGCTTTGTTTCGGGATAGGGCAATACGCTCATAAAGCTGGCTTTCGATCTGCCGATCGAGTTGTCTCATAGACCAACCGGATCTGAGTGCTTCGGCTTCGTAGAAAGCTCGTGCCTCGATTCTTTTCACGGACAGCAGGCGCACGTAAGAGGACCAAGGCAACGGGAAGGCTGCAGCCGCCGCTTGGATGTCCGTAGGTAGCAGCGGGAAGTTATTCGAATAAAGAGGCTGCGCAGATTCTCTCGACAGTGTCGAGAGAATCTGTCTTTCCGGCCAGGCCAGGTAAAAGGCACGCATCTTCCAGAGGTTTGGCTTACTAAACCCTCTGCCGAATTGCCGTGTCAGATCGACCGCGAGTTGGCTGACCAAGGCTTCTCCGTACTCAGCTCGCTCTTCTCCCTGTTGCTCGGACTGGAAGATTCGCCTTCCAATCTCCCAATAGCTTGCAGTCATCAGGGCATTGACGCTGCGGGCAGATGCGGATCGTGCCGCGTGAAGAAGCGCGACGATCTCGGCCCGAATGCCGCTGTACTGCTGTTCAATCATCTTCTCTTTAGGATAACGACTCTGCGACCTTGCCCACACTTGACTCAAACGACAGATTCGACAAAGGGCATCACGCCATGTCGAGGCCGATCGCGTCGTTGACGGCATGGGCGAGGGCCTGTTCGGTGCCGAGATACCGCTCCGTGGTCTGGATCGAGGCGTGGCCGAGCAGAAGCTGGATCTGTTCGAGCTCCCCGCCGGCCTTTCTGCAGAGTTTCGCGCAGGTGCGACGCAGGTCGTGGGGCGCGAGCTTCCCCAGACCGCTCGTCTTGGCATAGCGCATCACCAGGCGCCAGACCGCCTTTTCGTCCCGGATCTCCTCGCCGGCAAGGACCCCCGCCTTGGTGACCGGCCGGAAGAGCCGGCCTTGGCTGATCCCGGAAGCGCAAAGCCAGGCGTCGATGCGGCTCTTCACCCCGGCCGGCACGGTCACGGTCCGGACCCGGCCACCCTTCCCTGCCATGTCGGGTAGCACCCAGCGACCCTCCCGCTGCTGGAGGTCTTCTATATTGATCCGGAGCAGCTCCGCCCGGCGCAGCCCGCAGCCGAGCAGCAGGGCGAGGACCGCCCGGTCGCGAATCCCGGGCAGGGTCTTCGGGCTGGGGGCGTTGAGGAGATCGTTGGCCTGCTCCTTCATCAGCCAGTTCCCTGCCCGGTTGCCGCGCTTCTCAATCCCGGGCACACGCTCGATGGCCGCGGCCGCGGCCGGGTCGAGCAGCTGGTTGTCGGCCATCTCGCGGGCGAGCTTGCGGATTGGTGAGAGCCGGAGGTTGACGGTCGAGGCGGAGAGCCCCTGGTCGAGGAGTGAGGACCGGTACTGCTGAACCAAAGCTTTTGTAAAGGCCCGGCCGGCCCCGGAGAGCCTGATCCAGGTGAAAAAAGCCTTGAGACCGGTCTTGTAGGAGCGCCGCGAGTGCTCCGAGGTCACCCCGTTGACCACCAGGTCGATCAGGAATGCCTCCGAGGGCCGGTTCCCTGCCGGTTGGAGCTCGATCTCGAGTTCGGCGGTCATTGGAAAGAGAATAGCACGATAACTGGGATTATCGGGTGCTATAGTTGTCGCTAATTCATATTGCCGTGCGGATTCCGTGCGCACTCATGAAGTATCATGGTTCTCAGCTGAAGAGCGGCTAATTCCCTCTTCCTCAATCGCTTATGCCCTTCCCGCGCAGCTGGCTCCCGCGAATCCGCTCGATCGTCGCAGCAGTCGAAGACTGGCCCGCAGAGCACTTGGACCGTGAGGCGATTGCTCAAGTCTTCGCTCTCAAGCGCCGCGCCGCCCTCTCGCTGATGAAAGAGATTGGCCCCATTCGGCTCCGTACCGGTCGTTGGATCCTGCCACGCGAGAAGCTCATCGCCTTCCTCCAAGCCCAGGCGAAGGAGGCGGAGGTCGAGCTGGCCCGCAAAGAACGCTTTACCCAGTCCTTGCTCGCTGCCGACGCTTCCCTGCTCCGCCGTCCGAGCATTTTGCTCGCGCCACGGACGCTGTCTTCTGAGCAACGGGAGGCCTACGCGGTCGGGTTGCCGGAAAGCGTGACCCTCGAGCTCGGTTCCCCAAACCGGCTCGTCGTTGAGTTCGCCACCATCGAGGAGCTCGCCGAACGCCTGCTCGCAACCGGGATCGCCCTCAACAACCGGTTTTCCGTCTACCAGGATCTGTTCGCACCTCAATCCCAAGCTGCCCATGACGAGGACCAAGCCGAGCGCGAAGATGCCGAGTATTTAGAGAATTGGAGGCCGGATTAGGATCAGAAGAGAAAGACGCGGAGTTTAGAGCACAAACCTGATCACCTGGAGAACTCGCGTGACAAACCATCGGCTCGGCCGTCTCAGAAGCAGCGCCACTGTCTTCTTTCTTTCAGCTGCGGCTTTGAGCCAAAGCCTTCAGGTTCAGCCAAACATGAGGCCTCTCACTCCTGATGAACGAACTGCTATGACCGGGAAATCATGGAGTCCAGGTTGTCCCGTATCGCTCGATGATCTCCTCTCGATCCGCATAACCTACTTCGGATTCGATCACCTGACCCATAAAGGCAGGCTCATAATCCATAAGCGCTTCGCCCAAGAAGCCTCCGCAATCTTCCAGGAGCTGTACGATATACGGTTTCCGATCAACAAAATCGATCCATACGAGAACTATGAGGTTGGCGGCGGCAACGCGGAAAAGAATGTGACCGTCGGCTTCTACTGCCGTAAAGCGCAAGATGCGCCCAAGGAGTGGAGCGGTCACGCCTACGGCATTGCCGTCGATCTGAATCCCTTCGATAATCCGTTCCACGATGCGAAGGAGGGCTGGTGGCCAAAGGGGGCCGATGCCCGTTCTAAGCGCGACGATACTAAGGGCAAGGTCTCTCCGAGCACTGAGGCGTTTCAGATCTTTGCTCGGCATGGCTGGGCGTGGGGCGGCTTCTACTCGGGAGAGCCCGACTATATGCACTTCTATAAGGCGACTCTCGGGGGTAGTGGAAACGTGCTCGAACGGTCTTACGTGGCGACAGGGTTGCAGTACGTCCCGGTGGAGCAGTAGAAGCCGGCAAGGCAAAGGCACACCCGCAGGCCAAGGAGCCAAAATGAATCTAAGCTGGGGTGCTTGCGTGAAACCCCACAGAACAGGGTTTAAATCCCTGCTCTTTTGGGAGATCAACTCGGATTTGTGCCTCCAGGCGCGAGCGCGAACGCCGCGCCGAGGCACCAACGCCACTGACACATCAGCCCTGAACGTGCAGCAAGAACTTCACCCGCGATGAGACGAAAGTCAAGAGCTTTCAAGACAGCTGCTAGTTTGCTAGCTTTCACTTAAATCAGGCCGTGGAAATGTCGGGACCGTGCAAAGCATGGAACGAGAAAGCCGTCCAACCCTTCGCACCGCCCCTTGCAAGACACCGGTGAAGCTGGGCGTCTTGCACATTCCCACCGCCTGGGCGACGGGGTTTTCTTTTAAAGACCTATAAACACGACCGGTGAAATGGTCTCGCGATCTCTACCCCATTCGCGAGCGGGCCGCGAACGCCCGGACCGAGACCTGGGGGCGCCTGGACATCGAACGGCTCTTCGGCGTCGGCCGCGCCTCCGCCCAAGGCCTGATGAAGGCCATCGGCGAAGTGCAGCCGGTTGGCAGGGCTCACTTCGTCGAGCGTACTTCCCTGCTCGGCTTTCTTGACGCGATGATTGCCGCGGAGGACTTCGACGAGGCCTTCCGCTCCCGCATGCGGGAGGCCGATGCACCCCCGTATACCAAGCCGTTGAAGGTGAGCTTGCCTGCCGGTCTTCGCACCGTGATGCTGCGCGACCTTCCCCCCAATATCTCGCTCACTCCCGGCAGATTGGAGATCATCGCCAACTCCTCGATCGCGATGCTGGAGAGCCTCGCCCTCCTCGCCCAGGCGATGCAGAACGATTTTCTTCACGTCCAGGCGATTCTTGATCCGTGCCCGCGCCTCCCTCAGGCCAAGCCGACGATCTCCGAGCCTTTCTCAACGGACTTCGTAGTCCGAGGTAAGGTAGGATTGCGCCGGACGTGGGCACTGTTTCCCCGGAGATCCATCAGCACGAACGACGCTGCTGTGAGCTGCTCCCCTCACAAGCCATCCGCGATCGCCGCAAGGCGCTCAAAGCCTTCAGCAACAGTGTATTCGTTACGCTCGCAAAATGCTGAAAAACGGTTCCAGTCAGCAACTCTAATTCGCAAGGTCATGGGCTGAGCCTTGT